>JAIJEI010000002.1 GCA_022739095.1 Bifidobacterium sp. | reverse complement strand
GAGGTCCTGCAGGGAGCCGGACTCGATGCGGGAGCGGGACAGGTCGTCCAGCCAGATGGAAACGCCGTTGTCGGACGTGCGCTGAGTTGCTTCAGTCATTTATTTTCTCCTTGGATTCAAGCCCTAGGCTCCCCTCTCTTGGGAGAGGGGAGCTGTCCGCAACGCGGACTGAGGGGGAGTGGGCTCAAGCATTGCTCCCCCTCAGTCAAGCTTTCGCCTGACAGCTCCCCTCAGGGAGGGGAGCCAACAATTATTGAATTATTGCTTAGTTGCTCACTTGGCGGCTTCGACTTCGGCGATGGAGGCCTTGGCGGCTTCCACGACGTGCTCGGCGGTGATGCCGAGGTCGATCATGTTCTGAGCGCCATCGCCCTGCAGGCCGAACTGCTCGATGGAGACGGGCTTGCCGTAGGAGCCGAGGTACTTGTACCACGGCATGGCAACACCGGCCTCGACGGAGACGCGGGCCTTGACGGCGGCCGGAAGCACGGCCTCCTTGTACTCGGCGTCCTGCTCCTCGAACCATTCGAGGGACGGCACGGACACGACGCGGGCCTTGACGCCCTCGCCGGCCAGGGTCTTGGCGGCGGCCACGGCCCACTGGACCTCGGAACCGGAAGCCATGAGGATGACGTCCGGGGTGCCCTCGGTGTCGACGAGCACGTAAGCGCCCTTGCGGACGCCGTCCTTGGCCTTGGCGGCGGTCTCGGCGAGCACCGGGACGCCCTGGCGGGTCAGGATCATGGCGCCGGGCAGCGTGTTCTTCTTCTCGAAGAAGTAACGGTAGGCCTCGGCGGTCTCGAAGGCATCGGCCGGGCGAATGACCTCAAGCTGAGGAATCGCGCGGAAGGAAGCAAGGTGCTCAACCGGCTGGTGGGTCGGGCCATCCTCGCCGACGGCGACGGAGTCGTGGGACCAGATGTACAGGTTCGGAATCTGCATGAGGGCGGCCAGACGAACGGCGGAACGCTCGTAGTCGGAGAACATGAAGAAGGTGCCGCCGAACGGACGGGTGTGGGAACCCAGCAGGATGCCGTTGGTGATGCAGCCCATGGCGAACTCACGCACGCCGAAGTGCAGCTGGCGGCCGAATTCGTTGCAGTTCGGCCACTGGACGGTGGCGCACTCGGCCGGGGCGAAGGTGGCGGCGCCCTTGAGGTCGGTCTTGTTGGAACCGCCGAGGTCGGCAGAGCCGCCCCAGAGTTCCGGCATGACGGCGGCGATGGCGTTGAGCACGGAGCCGGAGGCGCCGCGGGTGGCGACGTTCTTGCCGACTTCGAAGGTGGCCTCAAGGTCGTCCAGGGCCTTGTCGAAGCCTTCCGGCAGCTCGCCGGCCTTCAGACGGTCGTACAGGGCGGCCTTGTCCGGGTTAGCCTTGCGCCAGGCGTCGAACTTCTCGTCCCATTCCTTGTGGGCTTCGAGACCGCGGTCGGCGACCTTGCGGGCGTGGGCCAGGGCCTCCTCGTCGACGTGGAAGGACTCCTCCGGATCGTAGCCGAGGAGCTTCTTGAGGCCGGCGACGGCCTCGGCGCCCAGCTTGGAGCCGTGGGAGGACGGGTCGTTGGTCTTGCCCGGGGTCGGCCATGCGATCAGGGAGTGGACCTTGATGAGCTTCGGCTGGTCCGGGGCGGCCTTCTCGGCCTTGGCGATGACGTCGGCCAGACCCTCGATGTCCTCCTTGTAGGAGCCGTCGGGCTGGATGAAGCTGAACTCGTCAGTGTACCAGCCGTAGGCCTGGAAGCGCTTGAGCACGTCCTCGGCCAGCACCAGGTTGGTGTCGCCTTCGATCTGGATGCGGTTGGCATCGAAGATCACGGTCAGGTTACCGAGCTTCTGGTTGGCGGCCAGGGAAGCGGCCTCGCCGGAGATGCCTTCCTCGATGTCGCCTTCACCGCAGATGGCCCAGATCTTGTGGTAGAACGGGGAATCTTCCTTCGGGGTCTCCGGGTCAAGCAGACCGCGCTGGAAACGCTCGCCGTAGGCAAAGCCGATGGCGGAGGCGAAGCCCTGGCCCAGAGGGCCGGTGGTCATTTCGATGCCCGGGGTCAGGCCGTACTCGGGGTGGCCCGGGGTACGGGTGGCCGCGCTGCCACGGAAGTTCTTGAGGTCGTCCAGGGTCACGCCGTAACCGGAGAAGTACAGCTGGACGTACTGGGTGAGGGAGGCGTGGCCACCGGAAAGGATGAAGCGATCGCGGCCTTCCCAGTTGGGATCATTCGGATCGTGCTTGATGAAGTGCTGGTACAGCGTGTAGGCGACGGGCGCCAGGGAGACGGGGGAGCCAGGGTGGCCGGAACCCGCCTTCTCGACCGCGTCAGCCGAAAGGACCTTTGCCATCTTGATGGCACGCTCGTCGAGCTCGGTCTCCTTGAATTCGGTCATGGATTACTTTCCTTCCAATTGGTCGGGCCGCGTATCCGGCTTGTGCCGGGCGCTTGACGCCCTCACATTGCGATTGCCATGCTAGCGTCGGTTTGCGACGTTGTGGTGCAATTTTGGCGTGTTCTGGTAGTTTGTGTTCTGTTAGCGGTCACAGTGAACATTGCTACGCTGCAAACGAACGTATTAGCACTCAAGCCTAAGGAGTGCTAATACAATGTTCTAAGGTGAAGTGCGCCACCTGCACGTAGCAGAGCCAAGAAAGAGGCAATATTTCTGGGCTCCCGCGTGTCGCGGCGTGGTGAACTGACCGTCGGGGTACGCCCTGAGTGAACCGTGACTGATATGAATATGTATGTATATATAAGGAGGCGCGCATGACGCAATCAAGACGCATGTTGGTGCTGCGCGCCGTGGTGGAGGATTACATCCGTTCTCAGGAGCCCGTGGGCTCCACTTCGCTGACGCGCGACCATGATCTCGGCGTCAGTTCGGCCACCATCCGAAACGACATGGCCGCCTTGGAGGACGAAGGCTATCTGATTCAGCCGCACACTTCGGCCGGTCGCGTGCCCACCGAAAAAGGCTATCGATACTTTGTGGACCGACTGGCCACCGTGGTGCCGCTTAGCGAGGCGCAACGCCGCGGCATCAACAGCTTCCTGTCCGGATCGGTAAGTCTCAAGGACGCGCTGCAACGTTCGGCACGACTGCTGTCTGAAATCACTGGTCAAGTGGCCGTAGTCGCCTCGCCATCGCTGGCCAAGGCCACATTGCGGCACGTGGAGATGGTGCCCGTCGCCATGACCGCGTTGCTCGCCGTGGTGATTACCGACACCGGCCGCGTGGCTCAGCACGGCCTGACCATCGCATCCATGCCCGCCGTGGACGAGATCAACCGGCTCTCCAACACCGTCAACGAACAATGCGTCGGACTGTCCCTATCGAAATCCGCGGAGACCGTGCGATTCATCGCCGCCAGCACCGGCTACGAGTCGGTGCGCGGCGTGGCCGACGCGCTGGCCGACGCCTTCGAATCGATGGCATTGGACGAACGCGCGAACGAATTGTACATGTCCGGCACCTCGCACCTGGCCCACTCCCGGTCCCTGGCCGATTTGGCCACACTCTTCGACGCGTTGGAAGAACAGGTCGTGCTGATGAAGCTCATGAGCAACCTGAGCGAGGAGACGAATGCATCCGGCGTGGGCGTGGCCATCGGCTCCGAAATGCACACCCCCGGCCTACTGCATGCCTCCGTGGTCAGCAGTGGCTATGGGCGCAGCGGTGCGGCGGGCGAACCGGCGGGGAACGATCCCGTAGACGAACCCGAAACCGAATCCGAGACGGAGAGCCAGACGAACGATACGGAACCCATCGCCTTCGTTGGCTCCATAGGGCCGACCCACATGGACTACGCAGCCACTATGGCCGCCGTCAGGGCCGTAGCCAGATATTTGACCGCCCTCCTCTCCGAGGGCCGGACCCAAGACTGACCGCCGTCTGTGGCACAATGACCCGCAGACCAAACGAACACAAAGGATCAATCAAGTGGCAGATTATTACGAGACGCTGGGTGTGGAACGCGGCGCCAGTGACGACGAGATCAAGAAGGCATACCGCAAGTTCAGCCGTAAATACCACCCCGACATCGCGGGCCCCGAATTCGAGGACAAGTTCAAGGAAGTGAATAACGCCTACGATGTGCTGTCCAATCCGGACAAGCGCCGTATGTATGATTCGGGCGTCGACCCGAACGATCCGAACGCCGGTGCCGGCGGCTTCTCCGGGGCGGGCTTCGGCGATATGAGCGATGTGTTCTCCACCTTCTTCGGCTCCGCGTTCGGTGGCGGCGCTCAAGGCCCGGTGCCGCGCACCCAGCTCGGCCGCGACGCCCTGGCCTCCGCGTCCATCGACCTGAAGACCGCCGTGTTCGGCGGCACCGCGCACGTCAAGATCAATACGTTCTCCCTGTGCCAGGAGTGCGGCGGCTCCGGTGCCCAGGGCGGCGCACAGCCGGTCACCTGCCCCGACTGCCACGGACAGGGATTCATGCAGAAGGTCGTGCGCACCATGCTCGGCCAGATGATGACCTCCGCCCCCTGTGAACGTTGCGAGGGCCACGGCACCATCATCCAGAACCCGTGCCCCAGCTGCATGGGCCACGGCCGTGTGCGCACCACGCGTACCGTGGGTGTTACCGTGCCCGCCGGCATCAACGACAACGCGCGTCTACGCTTGGCCAACCAGGGCGAAGTGGGTGAGGGCGGCGGCGCTGCCGGCGACCTGTACATTGACATCCGCATCAAGGCGGATAAGCAGTTCACCCGCGATGGCGACGACCTGCACTGCTGGATTCAGGTGCCGATGAGCTGGGCTGTGCTCGGCCACGATCTGTCCATTGACACGTTCGATGGTGAGAAGACCGTGTCCATCCCGGCCGGCTGCCAGCCAGAGGATACGGTGACGCTGAAGGGACTGGGCGTCACGAACATCCGCAACAAGGACGAGCGCGGCAACCTCATCGCCCACGTCAATGTGCTGATTCCCACCAAGCTCAACGAAACCGAGCGCGGCCTCATCGAACAGTTCGCCGCCTCGCACGATTCAGGCGCCACGCACGTCTCCCAGGCATCCCGTCCACAGACCGGTCAAAAGAAAGGCTTCTTCAGCAAGTTAAAAGACGCACTGAGCTGAGAGTGGGTTGGAAAATAGCCGCTTTGCCTTACGGGAGTAGGGCTGAGTGGCTTTTTTCGTTTTAACCGGTTTTAACGGTTTTTAACCTGTTTTTACGGATAATGTGGGCAAAATGTGGGCAAAAATCGAGCCCGCGAAGCCCTCTGCCACAACGCGAAATCGGCCCCGTCCGGCCGCAGGTTGACTCTATTCGAGTCGCCTGCGATGCCGGACGGGGCCGAACTATGTGTGGTTATGCGGCGAGGTCGATGTGTTGTTTGATGGCGCTGACGCCGATGAGCGCGCCGGCGAGGATGCCGATGAGCGTTGAGCGTGGTCACGATGGCGTCCACGTGGGGCCAGCCCCATGCGGGGCCGACCGTGTTGACGAACACGGCGAGTGCGGGCAGGACGATGAGGCCGAGCCATTTGAGGATGTCGTAGACGCGGCCGGGGATGAGCCAGTCGGGCACGTCGCCGGTGGATGCCGGTGTTTCGGTTGGATTGTCGGTCATGTTTTTGCTCCGATCAATAGGGGATGATGATGGGGTGATGCCGTCACCCGGTTATGCGGGTGGCGGCATTGGTTTGGGTCAGCGGCAGGTCACCACGTCGCCCACGTAGTAGACGTTGATGTTGCCGGATGGTACGGTGCAGCGGCTGACGCTGTAACCGTGCGCGGTGGCGAAATCCCACACGGTGTCGCCCCACTGGAGGACCGTGGAGACCCCGCCGGATGATGCGGGGGCGGCGCCGCCGTAGGTGACGACGTCGCCCACGTAGTAGCGGTTGATGTCACCGCTGGGCGTATGCCACGCGGACAGGGGCCACGCGTTGTAGGCGACGGCGAGTCCCCAGATGGTCTCGCCCCATTGCATGGTGTGGCTGATGCCGCCCGTGTCGGCCGGGGGAGTGCTCGGCTGGGATGGGGTCGTGGAACCGCCGGCGGGGTTGGCGTACAGGTCCCACTGCCATGCCTCGCCGCGGAAGAGGTTGAGGTCGATGGGGCTCCACGTGTTGACCACGCCGGTACCGGAATACTGGCGCATGGCCTCGCCGTACGCGCCTATCATCCACGGGTCGGCCTGGTAGCCGGTCGGGCTCATGTTGGCGTATTGGGCGATCCACAGGCCGTATCTGGCGCGGATGTCGGACGGGATGGTGCCGGCGACCGGGCCGGTGTACAGCAATGGGCGCACACCGCCCGAAAGGCGTTCGCATTCCGCCATGAAGCGGCGTACCCAGTCCCAGTTGCCCCATGCGGGGTTGTCGTCCATCTCCCAGTCGAGCGCCACGATGCCGTGACGCCAATAGTTCGACGTGTTGCGCCAGAAGAATTGGGCCTCGGCTTCCGGATCGCCGCCCATCGCGTAGTGGTACAGGCCGTATTTCTTGCCGGATGCCTGCGCCTGGGCGATCATGCGGTTGGCGTCCGTGTTGACGCCGGACGCGAGACAGTTGTTGTTGACCTGTCCGGTGCCCCATGTGGTGCCGACCACAATGAAGTCGGCCTGCATGCTGTACACGTCCGCGCCGCACTGCCAGTTGGACATGTCCACGCCCTGCATGTCCGCGTGCGCGGTCGCAGGGAGCGTCGCCATACAGATGGCGGCGGCCAGCGCCATACCCTTGGCGAGCAGGCGCTTCCGCAACGGTTTCGGCTTGTCCTTGTTATTGACCAATGTTTCCCCTTTCTCTGGGATTGTTGTTTGTGGCCCACGGTCGTGGGTCAGGATTGTCGTGGCGCTATCGGCGCACTCTGGATGTCGTTGTTGAGCGATGTCCCGTGGCCGTTGCCGCCCAGGCTGTGATAGCTGTCGTAGAGGCGTTGGGAGCGTGATTTGAGGTGCTCGTCCGCCACGCCGTCGTGCTCGATGACCATTTCGCGGCGCAGGTCCTCCAACTGGCACAGCAGGAGCTCGCGCAGCCCGTTGACCATGGCTTTGCCCCATCGCCACATCAGGCCCAAAACCGTGGCCACGCCGCCACAGATAAAAGGCACGAGCCAATCGACGACGTGAGTGAGCAAAGACATGGGAAATCTTCTTTACGGTGGGTAAAACCCACACGTTCGTCCCGTGCGGATTGGCCGTTGGGTGTGTGGGTTTTGGAGGTTGAAAATGCTGTTACGAGAGTTTTGGGCCAACTGGTTTTGGCCGTATTGCACGCGGAATCTGCGTGAGAGCACGTGCGTGGGCTACGAGGCCAATGGCACCGTCACGATGCTCGGCAATCCGAACAGCGCGTACGCGGGATGCACCGGCGTATGGCGCACCGCCGACCCGATGCCCGACTAGGCCGGGATGACCGGCGCGATTAGACACCCGCGATGCCATGCTCCCGCACCGATGTTGAGCGAGCCGGGGGTCAGGTACAGGATTTCCCCTGCGATTGTTGCCACGAACTGGTTCGCGCCCAAGTCCGGGTAATTTACGTTTTCCGCGCACGGCGTGTGGACGGCGTCTCCGATCACCTTCCATCCGATCATGCGAGCCAGCGTGATGCCCCTCCATGACTGCGTGACGAACGCGCCCTTGTTGACCCATACGATGCTGATGACCGCGATGGCGGGACTGCCCGGCAGTATCGCGCCCGACAGGTGCATCTCGTCCCCGGCGCTCGTGGTGCCGGAACGGTCGAACCGTATACGCTGGGTCAGGGAACCCCACACATCCTCTAGGGGTTGAAGGACATTGACCAGCGTGTCAATCGATGTGATGGTGATGCCATCGAGGTTGACGCGGCAGAGCGGCAGGTCGGAGACGATGGCCCCGCCGATGATGCTGCCGGTCTCGATGGTCGGATCCGCGGGCGAATCCGAGCTGGGCTTGCCCTTGATGGCTTCGAGGGTGACCGTCTCCACGCCGGTGTTTGAGTTCAGCGAGTACCGGGCCACGATGAGATCGCGTCGCTTTTGCCCTTGCGAGCCGGATTGGATGTTCACGTCGATCGGCGCGGCGATATAGATCTGCCGGCCCTCGACCACGAGGTCCCACGCGGGGATGGTGATGTTGTTCGCATCCTTCGCCGTCGGTTTTTCCGTCCAATTCCGGGTTTTCAAAATGTATCCGCTTCGGCCGAGCATGGCGGCGTGCATGAGCGCGTCATGCTTCGATTCCACGTGCGGGTCGTCGCCGCCGTGCGAGCCGGTTACAAGCAGGTTGGTTGCCATAATCACTTGCCTTCCGCGTTGAGGAGCTTGTTGAGCCAGAGGTCATAATCCTTGTCCTGGTTTTCAGCCAACTGCAGGTACTGCTGGTAGTCGGATTCGCAAAAAAGGATTTTCCTCTGATTGCCGTTGCGGTCGATGCGCGTGACCTCATGCCAGTCGGGGCTGGCCGTCGCGTTGGGCGACACGTACTTCTTGTTGCCGCACGAAGGCCGGTCACAGGAGTAGAGGGTGATGTTGGACTGTTTCGGCATGAATGCTGCTCCTTTAGTCTTGTTCGTCGGGCCAACTGTATTGGCCGGCTTCGTATCGGATGGTTGGCGTACCGTTGGCGAGTTTGACGGTGATGCGCACGATGGGGCTGTCCACGCTGACGCCGGTCAGCGCATCGTATGCGCGCACATGATCGTCGATATGCAGGCCAAGATTCTCAGGGATCGTCAAATCGACAGTGCCCTGTTTCCACATGTCCTTGAGCTTGTCCCTGGTCTGGTCGGACAATTCGGTGCCTTCGGAGGATGTGAGCTCGTAGGTCTGAGCTATCTCCCGGTCGCCGGTCAGGGTCTGGATCTGGGAGATGTTGCCGGACGCATCCGCGTACCAGTCGCTGCGCGCCCTGTTGCGCAGCTGGCCTTTGCCCAGGCCTGTGAGGTGGTTGACTTGGGTCCAGATGCGTTTCGCCTCGAAACTGATGCGCTGGTCGCTGTCCGCGTCGCCGTACGTGTCGGCGGCGACCGCGCGAATCCGGCAGCGTCCAGCGGTGTAGGTCAGGTCGAGTCTGGCTCCCTGCGCGGTGAGCATCATGCGCAACCCGTCCCACGCGGTAATGTACCGGCGGAACGAATAGTTGCTGAGGGTGATGCCGCTCGCTTCCGAGGGCACGTCGAACACCGTGGACAGTCCGATCCGGCTGATTATCGTGCGGATGATGCTATTGGCGTCGCCGGAGACCGTGAGACGGTCGGCGCCGGAGTCGGGTTGGAGGATCTTGCCTGCAAGCAAGCCGTGCCATGTGCGGCCGGTGAGCGTATACAGGGCATGCCCGTCATCCACAGTGATACGCACCGCGTCGACGCGGCCTCCGAACTCGGTGCCTTCCGCCCCGATGTAGCAGCCGTCGAAGAGCAACAGTCCGGGGGTGGAGTGAGTAAGTTCGAAATCATTCTGCTCGTCACCGTACTGCATGTCGAGTGCGGGGGAGACGAGTTCGCCCTGCGGCACGTGAGAGGTATTGGTCCAGATCAGGTCCATGGCAGTCCCGTCTGCTCCAACCAGTACTCCACGTCGAACCCGAACGATTCATCCCATGAGACCTGCTGCAGTCCCGGCGGGAGGGTGGCGAACGCGTATTCGTTGGAGGCCTGGTCGCGATGAGTCTTGTCGAACACGTTGGTGATGTCGCCGTTGGCGGCGACCATCACGGCCGTGCGGGGTGAGCCGGTGCCGTCGATGATGAGGTAGCCGCCGGATGGGATGCTCACGTCGGCTATCACCTTGTTGCCGCCGATGATGATGCTCGGCGTAGAGACCGGCCCGTAAATGGTGAGCCTCATGCGCGAGGGCAGGGCGGATTGGTTGTCGATGCTGCTGACGTTGCGGGTCGGCGCGTAATCGTAGCGATAGTCGTAGGGATAATCCTTGCCCCTGTTGTAGCGGGCCGTCGACCGGCTGAAGCTCTGCTTGACCGGTTTGTGCCACACCCCGTCAAGCAAGGCGACCGTGAAATCGCCGCGCACGAGCAGGGGCGATATGTAGTCAGGTTCGTGGCCGACCACGAGGCAGGTCTGCGACCATCCGTCCACCGTGATGACGCCGGGTTTCGCGGCATCGTTGAGGTAGGCGTACATGTCCGCGTCGAACAGTTCCTCGGCCTTTTCGAGCGCCGGGATACCGTAGACGAGCCCGGTGACCTTGACGGTCTTCGCGGGCCGCGTGGCCTGCAATGACCGGTAGCCGAGCTCGGCCTCCCATGCGCGGGTGCGTAGCTCCGTGATCTGCCCGCACATGATTCCCTCCTGGTCGGCGAGATCAATCACGGTTCCGGCGCGGGGTGACGTGTAGGTGAGCGTGTGCATCATGTGCGCAAAGCCTCCTTGGTGAGCCGCTGTAAGTCGCGTTTGCCGATTTGCGGGGCATACGCGCTGATGATGGGGCCGATCTGCTCGCGGAAGGCGCGTATCTCCTCGATGACGCCGCTCACGTCGATCTCCCGACCGGAGAACGATTCCTTGGGTATCTGCCGGCGGTTCATGGCCGCGTATGTGTCGGCGCCATAATATGCGACGGATTTCACGTTGGACACGAATTCACCGCTTTTGACTCGCGCGTTCGCCAACGTGATGTTGTCGCCGCCCGTAGTGGTGGCCTTGCCTGGCAGGAGGCCCTCGATGACGCGGCCGCCAGTGGCGTAGCCGCGCATCGAAACCCCGTAGCCGGTGAACAGGCCGCCGGTCTTACTGGGCGGGCGAACGCCCACGCTGTCATCCGGCACGTCGTTTTTCATGTAGTTATCAATGAAGTTGCGGACGATGTTCGTGGTGACCGTGACCTCCCTCGGGGTTTCCAAGGGTTCGTTGTTCACGTCGCGGATCGCTTGCAAAGCCTGATCGTTCTCGCCGTAGATGTAGCCGGTTTTCGGGTCTATCTGCCAACCGTTGGCCTCGGCCATCTTATTGAACAGTGGATCGTTGTTGCCCTTGAGGATACCGGTCTTGTCGTCGATGGTGGCTCCGGCCGCCAAAGCCATCGCTATATCGAACTGGCTCTTGTCCAAGTCCAGATAGCCGGTTTTGGGGTCGACCTTCGCGTTGGTTGCGTCGGCGATCTTGTCCATGAGGTCTTTGTCGTCACCGGTCAAACGCACGGTCTTGTCATCGATTTTCTTGACTTTCACCTTCACCTTATCCAGCACGTCGCTGGCCTCGTCCGTGATCGTAATCTTTACGTCAACAGGGTTGGCGGCCGTGCTGTTCATATTCTCGATGCTCTGACGCAGGTTGTCGGCCTGACTGCGGGCCAACCCGTATCGGTCGGCCTGGCCGGCGGCCGCGTCGGCGCACATGCCAGCTGCGGTCGCGTTGTCGATGTACGCCTTACGTGCCCGTTCTAGGATATCGCCCGCCTGCTGGGTAGCAGCAGCAGCATCGCCGTGGGCCTGACCCTCCTCGATGATCTTCTTCGCCGTGCTCTGCGCGGTGGACGCAAGCCCCTGCAGAGCGGACTGGCTGTCATACGCCTGAGACTCATAGCCCGCCAGAGCGTTGCCGTTGACATCGAGCACTCTGCCGTTCTTCGCGATGTTCTCGTTAAGGTCGAGTATCCCCTGATTGAATTGGGTGACGGCCTGATCCGCTGACAACTGCACTCCCGGCAGGCTGAGGAAGCTCTTGACCAAATCATCGATGGCGTCACTGGCGTCACTGGCGCTGCCAGCAATCTGATTCAACCCATCTGCGGCGGAACCACTGGAACTGCCAAGCTCATCGTTGGCGTCAGCCAGTTCCTTAGTCTTCGCCGCATTGTCGCCGATCTGGCCGGAGGCTTCCTTGAGTGCGCCGCGGATGAGATCGGACTGTTCTTTGCCGACGTTCATGCCGTGAATGTACCGGTTGTTGGCCTGTTCGTGATTTTCGAGCGCCTTGTTGACCTCGCGTATCGCGGCCTTGTTGCCGGTGGCGGCCTTGGCGAACACGGCCGCGCTGATGCCGCATTCCTTGAGCGCGTCATTGAGGCCCTTGACGTTGCTGGACATGTCCTTGAAGCCAAAGGCGGAATCTCCCCAGTCACCGTTGATGATGGCGGTCGCCAGCGCGTTGGCCGCATCGGTACCGGCGTTCATCGCCGAAGTAAGAGTTTCGGCCTCCTGCTTGGCTTTCGCCGCTTTGTTGGCGAAATAGCCGAGTACGACTGTTGCGGCGGTCAACGCCATGCCCCACGGTCCACCCAGCAACGATACTATGCCGCTTCCCAGGTTTTTGAAACCGGCCATAACGCCTTGAGAACGACTGATAGTGGTGCCAAACGTGTTTATCTGAGATTCTGCACTGCCGAAAGTCGCGCCCCATGTCTGGAACGCTGACGCGATTCCGGAGCCGAGGCCTATGAGCCTTTGCCCTGGGTCGGCAATCAATCCGAGGGTTTGCGCAAGCTGGCTGCTACTAGAGTTCAGCGGCCCCATCGCTTTGTGGACTGCGACACTGCCTCCAACCAGAGCCGCCATCAGCACTATGGACTGCTGCACGGGCGCAGGCAATGACGCGAAACCGTCAACAAGGGTGTCGAGTGTCTGCACGAGGGAGCGCAATGGTCCCTGACCTCCCTCGCCCAAAGAGATCATGAGGGATTCGAAAGAGCCGCTCAGATTCTCCAGATCGCCTTTCAGGTTGTCGTTCTTCTTGGCGGCGAGGTCCGCGGCGTAGCCGGATTGGCTGACGGCTTTCGTCCAGTCGTCGATGCCTTCCGCGCCCTGCTCGTAGAGCACGTTCGCGGCTCGCACCGCGTCGGCTCCGAAGATGGTGTTGAGCGCGGCATTGCGTTCCTGCTGACTCAGGCCGCTCAAACCGTTCTGCAATTGGCCTGCGGCACCGGCAAGGCCGATGAACTTGCCATTGGCGTCGTACACGTTGATGCCGAGCTCGTCCATGAGGGTCTGCGCCTTGTCGGTGGGGCTGGCCAGTCGTTGGAGCATGGTCTTGAGGCTGGTGCCCGCGTCACTGCCTATCATGCCGGCGTTGGCGAACGCGGCGAGCGTGCCGGTGGTCTCCTGCATGCTGACGCCCATGCTGTTGGCCACCAGACCCGCCTGATTCAATGCGAGGCCGAGGTCATGGGCGGAGCCCACGGCCTTGCCTGCGCCGGCCGCCAGCGCGTCGGCCACCTGGGAGGATTGAGCGCCAGTCAGGTTGAACTGTTTGAGGGTGGTGGCCATGAGTTCGGCGGCGTCGCCTACGGCCATGCCGTCGGACGCTGCGAGGTTCAATGCGCCGCTCAAACCGCCGGAGAGAATATCCGAGGTTGATAGGCCGGCTTTGCCGAGTTCGTTGATGGCGTCGGCGGATTCGGTGGCCGAGTATATGGTGTCGGCGCCGGCGTCGATGGCGGCCTGACGGAGCTGATTCATCTCATCTGCGCTGGCTCCGGTGTTGGCCTGCACCGTCGACATGCTGGCGTCGAAGTCCGCTGCCATTTTGATGGCGGCCGCGCCCAGTGCGGTGGCGGCGACGCCTGCGGCGGCGATGCCGGTGGTGATGAGCTTCGATTTGCCTCCGGCGGCTTCCATGGTGGTCGCGGTCTTCTGGCTTTCGCCGGATACCTTGGCCATGCCGGCGGTGAAATTGCTGGTGTCCGCGAGCAGACGGACGGTGATGTTGCGGTTCAGGCCACCGGCCATGGCATATCCTCCTGTCGGATCATCGTGGGTTGATGCCCACGGTCAGCGAGTCAAGTTTCGTGGCGGATTCCGCGGAATGATCCTTGCGGTATTCTTCGAGCCCGATGCGGCGCATCAGGTCGATCTGGCAGACGCCGACATCGCTCGCGTATTTGGTGGGGGCTAGCTCGTCATGGCATATGCTGGCGGGCATACCGCAGCGCGGGCACAGCGTGCGCTCGTATTCGTCGAGCGCGAGCATCCATTCGCGCTCGGTCGCATCCCATTCGGTTTCCGGCGTATAGCCGGTGATGCGCCTATGCCCGTCCCTTTCCACCCGATATGACGGTTCCCAGCCGAGCCACCGTTTGTAGCTGATGCCGAGCTTCTGGCAGATTCGCAGTTCCCTTACCGTCTGCGGATTATCCGCGAGGCTGATTCGAGTGCGTCTTTTGGGTCGATGAGCTTCGCATTCAGGTCACGGATCGCGTACCAGATGGGGCTGATCTGGCCGTCGGACAGTTCGGTCATGACGTTCGCCAGCTCTTCCACGGGGGTTTCCGGCACGGTCTTCCTGACCATGAGTCTGATGGCGTCGGCGCAGATGTCCTCGATGCGCTGCTTCGGTACGCCGTTCTCGGTGACGGTGTTCGCCTCGAGTACCTGACGCCACTGGGAGAGCGGCAGCGCCTCCAAGGTGATGCGGACGGTGTCGTCCTTCACCTCGCCGCGTAGCCTGTCGATCTGTTCGGCGATGCGTTTGGCGGCGGCGTTGCCGCCCTCGGTCACATGCTGCGCCATGGCGCGTTCCAGGTCGGCTCCCAATGCGGCGACCTGTTCGGCCTTCTCCTGATCCAATATGAGGTCGACGTCCACGCGCTTGCGCTTCACTTCCAAAGCCATGATTATCCCTTTCTGAAAATCTGAAAACCTTTCTGCGAGAAAAAGAGAGAACGACCGTGCGGGGCCAGAAAGGCTTAGAATCCCCGCACGGAAGAACTGTCAGGCTGCGGTCAGCACTGCGGTCTCGGACTCCCATCCGGGGGCCTGGGCGAACAGCGGGATCTGGCTGCGGATCATGGTGTTCGCATCCGGGTTGATGACCTTCTTCTCGCCGCACTTCACGCTCACGACGGTGAGCTTCTGACCGGAGGCCAATGGCGCGTCGGTGGCCATGCCGCGACGACGCACGATATAGCCGGAGGCACCCTCGTGCATGAGGGTGACGGCCTCGTTCTGTTCCTGGTGCTCCGTGTTCGTGTTGTCGATGACCTCGATGCTGATGTCGCCGGCGCTCTTGCGGCCGGGGGCCCCGAAGTCCTGCGTACTGTTCTCCCGCTGGTCGGATACGGTGTCCTGCGACGGGTCGAAGCTCCAGCCGCCGAGCATGACGTAGTTCGAGATGTCAGTGCCGGCTTCCAGCTCGACCATGGTGGGGGCTTTGATGTCCTTGATCGTCGGCACCCATAGTGTGGTGATGTTGCCCTCGGCGCTAGTGCCGGGAATCTCTGTACCCAGTTTCATGGTCACGATGTGCTCCTTAAAACAAAAGGCCACCCCGTATGGGATGGCGTTGAAGACTTTTGGTAAATGATTGGTTGATTATGGTCGGCTCCACGTAAAGCGGAACCTCAAGACGCGCACCTGGTAGCGGCGCGCGGTGTCATCAGCGGTCAGACCGGCCGCATACGCGCCGGAATCCTCGTACAGGGTGAGCTGGTCCACCGTGTAGCCCGGCGGCCGGGTGGGGGAGCGGTTCGCCAACGTGGGAATCAGCATGTCGTCACACCAGATGTTCACGCTGTCGGCGGTGGTGCTGACGGCGCGAACCTCCAACAGGGCGGAGTGGGCGGTGAACCGCATCGTCTCCGCCGCCACATGACGGTCGGTGGAGACGCGCGCGATGATCCACGGCGGCATCTCCGACTCCAACGGCTCCTCCTGCCTGTATACCTTCACGCCGGACGGCATGGAGGGCAGCAGGTCGAGAACCGCATTGGTCAGGTCCATGACGCTCATAATCCGATGGCTCCTATCAGCATGTCGTCGGCGGCATCGGCCACGTATTCGGCGAGCGTGGGCAATTCCTGTTCGGCGAACTGGTAGAACCGGTGGGTTCCGCCGCCTTTCGCGGTGCCGAAGAACGCGATGTTGGCCAAGTCGGAAGCTCCGCCGTCGCGCGGGCTCACGTCCGCGTAGATGGTGGTGCCGGTGCTGCCCAGCTCGTAGCCGATGCCGATACGGCTGATCGCGTAGTTCGATGATGTCTGCAGGTCGGAGACGATGCCTTCCTTGACGTTCTGCGCACCTTTTTTCACCGCCTGCGCGACCTTGGCCGAAGCCATGGCATGCGCGGCGGCGACCCTGCGGCCGAAAGCGGTCAGCTCCGAAGCGTCGATTGTCACGTCACTCATTGCTGTTGCCCACCTCCTTCACGTTCCACCGGCATGCGGTCGCATGCGACTTCTCGGACTGCATGTTCAACAACCGGAGCTTCCTGCCCTTGAGGTTCGGGTCATTGGCTTCGGTTATCTCGCACACGTCGCCCGGCAACAATCCCGTGGTGCCGTAGGGGAAGTGCACGTACATGCTCCACACGGGGGTGACAGCGCCGAGGGCTTCGACGATGCCGCCCTCCGTGTTCTCGGCGGCCAAGCCGCCGGAGGTCTGCACCTTGCACTTGCCCTCATACACGGTCTTCGCAGCCGGTTCCACCAGTCCCGTTTCGGGGTCGATGGCCGGTTTGCCCATGCGCGTGACGTGGCATTGATCGGTCATCAACGATTCGGCGAGCTGTCGGCCTCGATTGAGGATGTGCTGCACGTTCATCAGAACACCCCTATGGCGATGCCACGTAAACCGAACCTGTTGCGGAGAGCGCGTTTCGTACCCTCCGGCAGTTCGAGCGCGTCGATGATCTCGGATTCGCCCTGACGGTAGCCGATCTGCACGTCATCGATTCGCGCGTACGATTCGTCGCGGTGAGCGCCGGGGCCGCCGTTCGACTGCTGGACGAGTCCGGCTGAGACCATGCTGCACACGAGGCGCACGATGTCCGGAGGAACCGGATCGTAGCCGGCGAGCATGGTGACGGCGACGGAACGGGGAACCATGTTCGGCAGGCTCCACAGGCTTTCCCTGTACAGGGCGTTGCCGAGCAGCTTCCAATCCCCGGTCTCCTCACCGTCCACGAGCACGCGGCTCACGGAAATCACGGGGCGCATGGGCAGGTCGAGCCTGCGTGAGGTCTCGCCGGGGATGGTCACCGTGTATTCGCCGCGTGTGATGGGGCAGCCTGCGGCGTCGCGCACCGCGGCGGAAACCGATTCGAGCAGCTTGTCCGCGAGCTTTCCGTCCGCGTATTCGATGCCGTAGGAATCAAGGTCCTTGATCGTTGCCAGCGTGTCCATGAGTCACCCCCCTATGCGGTTATTCGGCTTCGCCCGCGTAGGGCATGGCCTCATAGCTGCCGGCCATCACTTGCCCACCTTGAAGTGTACGGTGGCCAGCGCTTCGGGGCGCACGACCTTCGCGCCGTACAGGTGCAGGCCCTTGACGATGTCGTCAAAGCCCTTCTCCTTGCGGGTGGCCTCGACCTTGGCGATCTGCTCCGCGAACGTGGTGGCCGCGTTGGTGCCAGCGATGATGACGTTGCCCTCATCGGTCTGAGCCGAGGAAGAGCCGCCCTTGGCTGCGGGAGCGTTGTTGGACTTGAGGATGGTCATGCCCGCGGCCTCGCCGACGACTCCGTTAAGCAGCGTGGAATGAGCGGACTCGGCGCCGGCGACGAAACGGCTGTCCTTGCGCAGCAGGCCATAGAAGTCCGGGTTGACGATGACCCAACGGCCCGCGTCTGGCACGTTCTGCTTATCCAATGCGGTGGCCAGATCCACGATGGTGTCGTACGCCTTGGTGGCGGTGGCGCCGGAAATCGGGTCGAGCGTGCTCTTCGCGCCTGCTGCCATCAGGCCGGCCAGGTACTGGTCGGTCAGGTCGCGCAGCTTGTAGGCGGCGTCCTGGGAATATGCGGCGGTCAGGTTGTTCATGGCCTGGCGCTTCTCCACGTCGTCGATTTCGAACGCGAAGTACTTGCTCTGGTTGATGACGAGTTCGCCGGCGTCCTTGTCGGTGGCCGGTTCGATGGTGATGTCGGTGTGGGCCGTGTAGTCGCCGATGCTGATGTGCGCGATGCCGGTGATGTGCACGGTGTCGCCGTAGTTGGCGATGTCGCCCTCGTAGTCGCGGTTCACGGCGGAACCGTAGACGAGGTTCTTCTGGAGTTCCAGCAGGATGTTGGCGCTCCAGAGTTCGGGGATGAAATTGGTGATGGCCATTTAAGGCCTCCTTCCGTTAGTTGGCTCCGAGCAGGTCCTTCAGTCGCCCGTCCTGTTGGGCTTTGACGATTTCTGCGGGGCTCATGGTTTTCAGGTCGTCTCGGGTGAGCTGACCCTGATGGCGGTCGCCGTCCCGTGTTCCGCTGGGCGGCGTGATGTTCGCACCCGAGGGTGCTTGCTCGGCTTTCCCGAGATAAGGTTTCTGTTCCAGCAGTTCGCCGATGGAGTCGGCGATGGCCTGCGTGTCCACGCCGCCGTCATCCGTGACGGTGAATTTGGACAGGTCGAGGTAGCGCAGGGCGTCGGACGGGTCGGTGAGCTTGCCGCTGGCGGCGGCGCGGACTTCGGCCTTGAGGATGCGCTGGTTGGCGGCGGCAAGGGCCTCGTCCTTGACGGCCTGTTCCTTCCGGGCGGCCTCGTATTCGGCTTCCTTGCCCTGCAGGGCGGCGATCTGTTTTTCGAGTTCGTCGACCTTGTCGGCCTTGGCGTAGGCTTCGTTCAGTTTCTTTTCGAGGTCGCGGTTGACTTTCCGCTGTCCTTCGAACTTCGACTGCCAATCCTCGCCGCCGGTGTTCTCCGGCTTCTTGGACTCGTTGTCGCCTGTCTGCTGGTTCTGGTTTGCGGGATCCATGTTCTTCCTTTCGATTCGCTGGATCATTGCTGGAAAATCTGGCCGCTGGAGGTGACCCATCGGCGGTATTCGCGTTCGCACTGGGCCGCGATTTCGGGGGTGAGGGGCATGCGGCCATCGTTGGGGTTGCGGCCCTCCAATACGGCCTCGTAGCGGAGCTTCGCGGTCTGCACGCGCTTCTCGGCGACGGTCAACAGTTCGACGCGCCCCTGCCGGTACGTGTTGTCGTGCAGCCACATGCTTTTGCGGATCTCGGGCACTTTGCCGCGCCAGTCGTTGTCCACGTAGTAGCCGTTGGCCTTCAACGCGGCGATGGTCTTCTCCCGGTCGCCTCCGGTCAGCGAGTAGATGCCGTCGATGGACAGGCGGCGTTTCATTTTCCGGCCGGACTGCTGAGCGTATTGCATGCTGGCCCACCCGTATCGGGTGGTGCCCTCGCTGGTGGTCAGCGCCGTATAGCCTTTGCCCACCCTTTGCATGCCGCGTTTCGAGTTGACGACCTGGTAGATGTCGGCGCCGTCTCGGATGGCCTGCGCGTAGTTCGCTCCGAAGCGCTTGTCCTGCTCCTCACGGGAGAGACTTTTGAAACCCTCCATGGGGTCGCTGATCCACCCCTGTTGCTTGGCCATGCCCTGGCTGCAGGGCACGTGGCGGCCGTGGCAGTGCGGGTGGCGCAGGAACCCCTCGTTGAAGCGGAACCACTTGCCGGCCAACAGCATGCACCTGTCGCAGCAGGTGGCGGACTCGACGCGCACGTAGCCGACCTTGGGCCGGCTGGTGATGTCCAGTGACTCCGCCTGACGGGCGGTGTCCATGACCGCCAGAGAGGTGAGCATGACCAGCAGGTTGCGCCCATATTCCAATGCCAACAACGGGGAGCTGCCGGTGCGTATCGCGTGCAGGGCGGCGAACATGGGGGATTGGAAGTAGGAGGCGATGTCGAGGCCGGACGGCGCCCAGCCCGCGAAGGCGTTCGGGTTGGCCAAAGCATGGGGAGTGACGTACACACCCTGTTCGGCGAGCATCATGCCGCTCGCGTCGATGGCCGTCTCCGCCGACTTGGTTTGGATGGTGGAGAACAGGGTGAGGAAGTCGCGGCTTATCGACTTCCACGACGCCTGGATGTTATTGGCGTCGACCCTGTTCCATGTTCTGCGCGCGGCCCTGTCCGCCGCCAGCTCCAACGTCGCCAGCCGTTTCTGACTGTAGGCCAGCACCTGCGATTCGACCGCCATCAGCGCCTCCGATCTGCAGGGCACGGTTCAACGATTCGAGTTCGGGGTCGGCCATCTCGTCGGTGCGCATGCGCATGATGCGCTGCACCTCGTCCGAGCTTTGCCCCATCTGCTCCGCGACCCATTGGATCGGGAAGCCGAGCTGCTTGTACTTGAGCATCGCGTCCGCCATCAGCGTCTCGCTGCGATACTGCGGGGTCGCGAACTGCACCTTGGAGTCGGCGATGATGTCCGCCTCATCCCTGTCGTTCTCGTAGCACATGGCGATGCTACAGATGTCGCGGATGGGGGATTTCAGGAAGCTGATGCGTTCGATGGTCTTGGATACGAGGCCGGCTTCGGCGACCTCGTAGCCGGTGGCCGGAACCTCCGCGTTCGTCAGCAGGTAATGGCCGGGGGTGCGTGTTTCGGCGGCGATATGTTCCACGGCCTTCTCGATGACCGGGATGAACACGTTCAGGTTCGAGCTTGACCATTCGCCCAGATTCACGTTGTCACCGGTGAACTGGTAGATGCGCTCCAGCACCTGCTTGTCGAGTTCGATGGGCTTCTCGCCGACCTGCTGTCCCTCCTCGTTGTAGACGGGCTCGACGAGCGGGTCTCCACCGAGGATGACTCGTGCCGGCAGTGAGGCGTAGTCCAATGCGTTCAGCAGGTAGGCCCATACGACGTTGACCGTGTCCTGCATCGATTCGACGTGCGCGATGTCGCTGATCGGCGCATTGTCCAATAGCATCTGGTTGCGGAACTCGCGCAGGGGGATCGTGTCCAGACCGGTGGGCTGAGGGTCATTCATCTTCCAGCCATACACGTCGGGCGGCACGCGCTGGTCGGTCAGATCGAGCATCTTCTTACGTTCCATGCTGACCGTCCAGCCGGGCACCATGAGGGTGCCGTACTCCTCGTCGTCGCCCTGCTGGATGAGGAACCCGGCTGACGGCTGGCCGGTGCGCGCATCGTAGATGACTGCGGCGCTGTCCGGGTGCTCGAACGTGATGCGGGCCCTTCCGTCGACCTGCGTGACCAAGGCGAACGCGCGGCCCGTGGTGGTCATCATCAGCGCGGCTTCCTGCAGTCCGCGTTCAAAGTCGTTGCGATCGAGGCATTTCATGATGCCGGTACCGAGCTTCACGTCATCATATGGGACGAAGCCCTTAAACTTGATGCGTTCCACCGGGGCCTGCGCCACCGGGAGGCACCAGTTGTCCGAGAAATCGGAGAACCGGTCGCTCATATAGCGTTTGAATTCCTTGGACGCGAACTTCAGTTTGCCGCGTTTGCCGAGCACGTAATCGGTATGCGTGCCGATGCTGGGTCGACGGAACTGGATCTTATCGGCCAGTCGGTTCGCCAATGCGGTCAGATCCTGCTGGTTGTGTTCCATCGTCACCTCCTGGTCGATGATCCGGTAAGCATGTAATTGTGTTTGCGAGCGCCCCAGCCGGCGGCTCGCGCGTCGCATGCGGCTTCGTGGGCGAGCACGCTGGTCACGGCGGCGTCTATCTTCCTGTTCTGCTGGGGTTTCGCCAGCCCGTAGCGTTCCAGGGTCTTGGCGACCTTTCGCGCGTTCATCATGTGGGTGCGGGTGACGGGGCAGCCGTCCTGTGTGATGCGATGTGTGGTCAGGTCGGCTTCGAATCGGCGCAATGCCTCGTAGACGGCTCCGATGCGGGAGCTGCCCGACATGCTCCATGGCATGAATTTCTTCGGCCCGTAGGCGCGATCCCATGCTTCTATCTCCGACTCCCATGACAGTTCGTCGCGGAAGCCGGGGTCGCAGTAGGCGCGTTCTATCCTGTAGCGGTCGTTGAGTTCCGCCCATGCTGCGGATACCTCGGCGCGGGGGATGCGCCCGCACCACTGCCTCGGGTTCCAGATGGTCGCACGCCGGTCGGGCCCGTATCGGGGAGTGAATATCAGCCCGTCGAGGGTCTCCATCTTGATGCATGTCCAGTCGTCGTTCTCCGAGCCGTCGAAGCCCGCGCATACGCGCGTGCCTTTTGGCGGGTTCGGCAACCAGAGTTCATGCGTCGGCATAGCAGCTCTCCCACAGTCCGTCTTCGAGCCATGCGCCGCCGCCCTGCACCAGACGGTTTCCGAAGAACCTTTCCGCTTGGGTAGGGTCGGTCTTCATCAGCGCCTTGGCTTCCGATTCGATGGAATTAAGGTCGACCCACGGGGAGCCGCGATACACGTATTCGAGCATCTTCAGCCGTTCGGATTTCAGATTGAAGTCCAACGGCCGGCCGTCGCGGTGACGCAATGATTTCGCGAGATCGGGGTTCCGGTAGAACACGAACACGTCGTCCTCGGCGTTCTCGAACACCTGCTGCGCGTAACTGTCCTCGCCCGGATCCCATGCGTTCGTCCACGCATGTGTGCGGCCGCCCATGCCGGCGGCTCCTCGGCGCTGCGTGGTGGCGACCGCTATCATGCCGTTCGATTTCGTGTACAGGCCGGCCTCGTCCTGTTCGGCGTCCGTGATCGGATTGCCCAGACGGGATTTCGCCGAGGCGGTGACCACGTCGATGCGATCCAAGTCCAAGGCGTCGGCCTCGCCTTCGCGCCCCGGCTGCAATATGCGGATGAAGGTGTCCCTCACGCGCATGAGCTCCTTGAGCGGGCCCAGCAGGATCGTCGCCACGAGAGGACGGTAGATGTTGCGTACCTGCTCCTCGGAATTTGCCGTCAACTGGATGAGCGGCGACGGATGCCGACGGCCTTTCGGCTCACCCGGATTGTACGGCCACTCCCAGCCGCACGGACAACCGTTGTCAGCGCAACGGTACACGTCGCCTTCTCGCGCCCAGCCATCGAAGATGGTGGGCCCGCAGCCCTCGGCGGCGGTGAAGAACGCCGTGCATGGCCCCTTGCCCCATTTCTGCGGTCCGACGGTCAGCGTCATGCGGTATTCGAATGCCTGGTTGAGCACCATCGGGTTATCGACGGTGACTTCCTCAGGCGGCACATATGGGGCGTCCTCGCGGATACGCCAACGGTTCGCCGCCAGCCAGTACTGCCAGTCGGACAGCACCACCGGACGGCCTCGCAACGGGCCGTCCGGCTGTCGGCAATGGCGTTCGATCCATGCGCACACCAGATGCCCCAACGTGGGGAAGTCGATGAGCCATGAATCCTCGTCAGCCATTGCCGCTCATCCGACGCTGGTACACATGCCTCGTCTCGTCCATGGGAGAGCGTTCGGCGGCTGATTCCTGATTCAGCTCCTTGGCCCTGCGGCGCGTGAACTCCGAATCAACTGGCTTCCGCTCGGCCTCGGCCTCGATTTTCCAGCCCAACGCCTGCAATCCGGCGGCGCTCATGCCGACGCGGTCGGAGATGCGCAGCAGCACGGTCAACGCCGTGGGTGCCGGCGCGATCTCGCATGCGATGGAAAGCCGCGCGTACAACGCCAGTTCGTGAATCATCCACTTGAACTGGGGCAGATGCCAGGCGCGTGCCTGAGGCAGCTTCCACAGCCACTTCCACTTCTCCGCCTCAAGTTCGCGGACGCGCTCGTCATCGGCAGGCTCCAAGGGCCATTCCGGCGGCTTCATCCGGCACTCGGTGTTCGGCAGGCTCTGCAATGTGTATCCGAGTCTGCGGCTCTTCTCGCTGTTCGGGTCCTTGGCCGGCCCGGAGCGTACTCGTTTGCCTCCACTTGGCATGATGTTCACCTCTCGTCACGGCCTTGCGCCCTAGCGACAGATCGACGGGACCGCCCTCGCGGCGGCCCGCCAGCGATGTTTGAACCCTGCGCACCCGGCAGACAGCTCACCGGCGGTCCAAGCGGGGTGGTCGTCACCCCACCCCCCCTGGGGGTGTTGCCGGCTGTTTTTGTCGTGATGCACAGTGTTCCTGTTTATTGTCTGGTGTTGAAGCCTGCTGGTCTTGTTTTGCCGGTTTT
Organism: Bifidobacterium sp.; assembly: GCA_022739095.1. GTDB lineage: Bacteria > Actinomycetota > Actinomycetes > Actinomycetales > Bifidobacteriaceae > Bifidobacterium. The sequence continues at coordinate 30,842 of JAIJEI010000002.1, read as the reverse complement.
TACATCGTGGCATTGTTTGCATAGGCCTCGTCCGAACTTCGGGTCGTTGGGGTTGAGTCGCATGTCGATGAGTTCGGTTCTTTCGTATGGGTAATGGTCTGCGATTGTGCTTGGATTGCCGCAGAGTCCGTGGTGTTTGCCGCAGCCTCCGCGTCCGGAGTCGCCGGGGCATGTGCAGTATGGGTCTCGTGCGAGCACTTGCCTGCGGAATGATTGGTGCCCCTTGGTGCCGTAGGGGTTATGGCCTCGGGTACGGGCGCGGTCCCGCTGGGCCCGAGCGCAGGCGTCGCATTTGCGGGCCGGCGTCTCGATGAGGTTCGGGCATCCGGGGGTCGAGCAGACTCGCCAGCTCATGTACGCCTCGCAGTCATTGTGCCCGAGACCATCGATGAGTGGAACGCTCAACGTCCGGGACGTGGTGTCGGCGGGGAAGGCCGCGCAAGAACAAAGCATAGATACGCGAAAACCCAGCCACTTGAGCTGGGTTTTTCGACACTTCTGCCACTGCATATTATGGCAACACTAAGCCATAACTGTCAAATCAGCGGGTCCGATGAGCAGCCGGTACACGTCGCAGTAGGCGTATCCGTCCGCGTGACGGAAGAGCTTGTCGCGTTGCCCCCACATGGTGATGGTCTTGCGACTGACCTTGATGCCAGCCTCGGCGAAAGCCTTGGCGATGTCGGCGGCGGAACCTCGCTTGGAGTCATCCCAGCACAATGTCTTGAGCCTGCGCAGTTTCACGGTCTGCGCTCGCTGTTCGCGCCCGCATACGGGGCATGTGACCCACTGGTCGTTGGCTCCTGCGGTGAGCATGGTCTCGCATAGTTCGCAGGTGCCGATTTCGCGGCGTTGTTCGGGCGGGTCCAGAACAAGGTCGATTTTCCGGGCGATGCCGTTGATGGTCGCCATGTAGAATCCTGCGTCCGCGAACGTGGCAAGGCGTGCATGGGCTGCGCATGCGATGAGCGTGGCCTCGAGGTCCTCCATGCGTGGATCCCTGTGCCAGTCCAAGGCATCGATGACATCCAAACAACGCCACAGTTCGCGCGCCGTCGCATCGAGCATGTCCAGCAGGTCGAGCACGTCAAGCCTGATAGGAGTCGGGGGAGTGGCCGTCTGGATTCGCACGGGCGAATGCCCGCCCGGATGCAGGGTCGCGTCCAACGAGTCGTGCAACGGCGTGACGTCGCGCGCCAGTCGCAGGAGCGTGCCGGCGAAGCGCAGCTCGCACGCCGTGCACAGCGCGTACCCGTTTTCGATTATGGTGTTGCAGTTCTGGCAGTTCACGAAATCCCTCCACATCGGCTAAACTGGTTGCTTGCTGACATGCCCTCCGCCTCGTGTGGAGGGTTTCGTTTTTTTTATCTGGTATTTCAGTTCATTCCTCGAACAGCGGCGGTTCAATGAACTCGACCTTGCATGGCGGTTTCGGCCGACCGTCACCCTCGCGGATGATCGCGCGCACCTCCTCCAACGGCAGGCCCAATTGACGGGCCGTATCCGTCGCGCCGTAGCCGCGCCCATGCCATGCGAGCACCTTGTCGCGTATCGCCTAACTCGTCACTTCGCAACACCTCCCGCATGCGGATCAATCAAATCGCATGACATGGCATCGACGCGCTCGCCGGTTCGAGCCTCGATGCACAGGCGGCGAACATCGCCCGTGGTCTCCACCTGCTGCACGATACGCTGGCTGGGACCGGTGTCCATCGCGGCGTACGCGGCCAGGCCGATGGCGGATACGATGGCGAGCGCCAGTATCGCGATGATGATGGTGAACAGGAGTCCGATGGTGGATTCCACCGACCAGTTTCCGCGCATCCTCGGGTGCCTCCGGCGAGCGCGCTAATGTAAAAACCGGTGGTGGTTAATGTAGTTCTGTGGTGGACTAATGTAGTTTTTTGCATGGTCTTATTTCCTTGAGTACGTTGATGGAGCGGAAGAGTTCGGTGTTGAGTGTTGGGTTTCCGTTGGCGTCCGGTTTGATGACGGTGGCGAGATTGTCGGCGTCGGTGAGTGTCCACCGGCCGTTCTGTGTGAAGCAGGAGAGATAGCCGTCCAGTGTTTGGCCTCCCCTCGTGAGTCCGATGAACCGGTGCAGGTCAAGCTCTCCCGGCGTGGAATGCCGCCAGTCGATGCTTTCGCTCACGTTCATTCCTCCGGCTCCTGTGATTCGTTGTAGAAGTCTTTGGGAGTGATGGTCACGCTGATCTGGCATCCGGCGGCGAGCGCCGCGCTGATGATGTCGGTGAGGTTCGTGTTCTCGTTCATTCTGCTGTTCCTTTTTTCTGGATTGTTGTGATGATTGTGCGCACCCGGTTGCGGTAGATGGCTTTGTTGCCGTCCGGTAGTCTGTTCCAGTCTGAGTCGAGGAGCAGGCCGGAACTGTTGCAGTCCGAGTAGTAGAGCTGTTCGGCGGCGGCTTCCACCTCCAAGCCGGTGGGCTCCCGTTCCGCACCGGTCATGTACGCCTCCTGCAAGTCGTCACTGGTGTAGACCTGGGCCAACGTGTCGTGCACGTCGTCCACCGTGCAGTTGGGGTAGCGGAAGCACGCTTCCTTGCTGATGATGCTCATGATTCCTCCTCGGTTTTCATCGTGTTGACGGCGGCGAGCGCTTTCTTGGCCGCGTGCAGCCATGCTTGTTTTGAGTGCTCGCTGACTGCGTCCCAGTTGGTGATGCCGGGTGTTCCCTCGAAGAATCCTCGGGCGCAGGTCTCGATTTCTTCGTCTGTCGGCTCATTCGAGTTGAGATGGGTTTCTATGCTGATGGCCAGAGTGAGCGCTGCGTCATAGCCCGCCTGATATCCGATGACGAACGATTCGGCCGCCGACTCGTTGCCCAGTCCCGCGTCGGCGAGCGCCGTCAATGCCTGTTGGGTGAGGTCAATCGGTTCGGCCATGATTTGCCTTTCTGTGTTGGCGTTCCTGCCTCCACACTGAGTGGTGCGAGAAGAACATTCCGAGCGTGTTTATCGGATCCCAGAATTCGGTTAGCGGGTCGTACCGCCACCATTGACCGCAAATCGGGCAACGGTAGTAGCAGCCGGGCCCGCGTGGAGTACATCTCTGGCTCATACGGTCTCCTTGGGGTTCATGAGGGTGAGGTAGTGCCGGTATTCCGCGATGTCCCTGTCCAGGCAGTCGTGGACCCGGTGCGTGGGCTTGGCCCTGTGCGTGTAGGGGTCTCGGCCAAGCACCTTGGCCGCGAGCCTCAGCGTGGTCACGTCCAAGGCCCGGTAGGAGAGCAGGTCGTTGACGCGTTCCACGGGTTCGCAGAATCTGAGGATCATGGGCAGGTCGAAGCGTTGGATGTTCGTGCCTGCGGGGTGCAGCGTGTACATGCCGCTCATGTCCTTGATGAATCTCACGGTTTCCAGTGCGATTGCCTCTGGCGAGCAGTGGGCGGGGTCGCTGGTCTCGCATTGGGCGAGCAGCCCGTTGTTCAGATGCAGGTCGAGGGCGGGCAGTTGCGCGGAGAGCATGGTCTCCCGGCTGATGTGGACGACCGCTTCGAGGCGTGCGTGCTCTCGCATCGCGTCCAATGTGGTGCAGCGCAGGCCGATCTCCAGTATCGAACATCTGTTCGTGTCGAGGCCGGTGGTCTCCACGTCCATCCACAGCAAAGCGTCTGGCTTCTCGGGGCTCATAGTTCCTCCCCGTGGTCGGCGAGCGCATCCTGTATGGCCTGGCGGATGATTCGGTGTTCGGCAAGCGTGTAGCCCTGCGGGATGATGATGGTTCTGGTGCCTACGGGTGTGTCGGGCGGGATGAGCATGGTCACGCTGGTGCCGTCCTCGCGGGTGAAGTCCACGTTGTCGATTTCGCCGGTCACGCAGACCGTGTTGCTGGTCATGGTTGTTCCTTTCGGTTGATGGTGGGATGTTGGGGCATTCCCTTGGGTGGCGGGCAGTGCGTCCATTGGCCGTCGGCGTCGAGCAGTATCCAGCCGCGCCGGACGCTGTACACGGGCACTGTGCTTGGCTCGGGGTCGTAGCTTTTGAGCAGGTAGCCCAACGCCCTGGCCTCGATGGGATGCCGGTGAATCCACCCATGGCATCCGGTCGAGTTGTCCATGCCGCACACGGTGACGATGTTCGACGCCGCGTGTCGTTCGGGGTCTCCGTACGTCTGGCTGCGGCGTTTCCTGTGGTGATGGCTCATGCCGGGCCATTCGCCCGCACGCAGGTACCGGTCGCACACAATGCACCGATGGCGCTCGCGGCCTTCCACGAGCCTGAGGGTCTGGCTGCTGGGCTTGTCGCTCATGATGCTTGGCTTCTTTCGTTGATTTCGTTTACGAGCCGTCGGGCGACGGTCTCCGGGTCCTCGCCGGTTTTGACGTGGGCCCAGAACGTCTGTTCGACGCTGTCCGTCCATGCCCCTGCCGGCACGAGGCTGATGGCGTGCTGTTGGAGCCATTGGCGGGTGATGCCGCCCCATTCGGTGCGGTTGGGTTTGCTGCGCAGGTGGTCGACGTATTGGCCGTTGCGTAGCCATCGGCTCATTTTGGGCGCGTATCGGGGTTGGTCCACGGTTTTGGCGTAGCTGATGACGGCGCCGATGAGGTCTTTGGGCTGGCATGGCGGCAGGCCGTCCAGGCCTTGGGTGGCGGCGTGGAACGCGGTTTCGGCTTCCTTGCGGCTGCCGGTGTGGCTTGGGTAGGCGTTCCACGCCGTGGTGAACGGGTCGGCGAGCATCCGGTCTTCGAGCTGGGCCAGGGGCACCCGGTTCGGTTCTGCTTCGGTTTTCGGCGCGGAGGGGTTAGGGGAGGAAATAGGTATGGTTTGGTTAGGTATGGTAGTGCTTGCGTTTTGCTTCCCTGATGTTGAAGCAGTCTGCTTCGCGTCTGCTTCGTTCTGCTTCACGTTGGTTGAAGCAGTCTGCTTCGCGTCTGCTTCGTTCTGCTTCACGTTGGTTGAAGCAGTCTGCTTCGTTTCATCGGAAGCGTTCTGCTTCGCCTTTGCTTCGGCTTTCGCTTGTCTTGCAAGGCCTGATGCTTTTCCTCCCGCATGTCCGGCGTTGACTTTCTTGTTGTGAAGTTCGGCCGCTTCCTCCGGGGTCAATGGCTTTTTCTGGTTCTTGAAGCTTCCGAACACGGCCAATCCGCGACGGGTCACGACCGTGTATACGCCCTCGGACACTTCTTCGAAGAGCCCGTTTGCCACGAGTTCGCGCACGAGACGCAACGTTCCGCCCACGTTCTTGACCCTTTTCAGGTCGAAAGTGCCGTCGAACTCATCGGGTCTTGTGTACATCTGGTGGTCGCACCACGTCACCATCGTCACGTACAGGCCGCGCGCGGCCATGCCGCTGTCCTGCACGTTCGGGTCGAACGCGAAGGTGCTGTCGACACTCACCGACATGACACACCTCCCAACCGTGCGATAATCGACGCATGAGCAACGAGGAAAAAACCCGGTACAGCATGTGCGTCTCGATTGATTTCGAACAGCTCACCTATGGCGAGCTGCGTCGTTTCGTGGAATTTACCGCAGATCGCGCGGATGACGAGTTCGTCCCTCTTGACGAGCGCAGCGGAGAGGCCACGGGCTTCATGGATTACATCGACGCCGAACGCATCAATCCCGCCCGTTCGGGCGAATCCGAGGAATAGCAAACGCCTTCCCCTTCCAAGAGCCACGCCGCAAGGCGTGGCTCTTTTGCTTGGCATGGGATTCCACGTCATAATCACTCCGCCTCTTCGTCCTCGGCGGGCAGATATTCGCCTTCGAGCGCCTTGGTCTCCTCATCTGAGATGGGGTATCCGAGGTCTTCGAGCGCCCGATAGTAGGCCTGGGCGATGGTGATGTCGTCCTTGTCTGCCCACGTGCTGTGGTCGATGATGGCTTCCATTTGGGCGCACAGGATGAGCAGGAGCTCACGGTTCGCGGCCCCCTCCACGTTCTGACGGCGATGCAGTTCCGTGAGGTTCTGCTCGCAGTAGAGGTCCACGTCGCCGTCCTCGATGACCGGCAACGGCGAGGTGGTCAGCGCGTTGTAGGCGTCGAGCACCCTCTCGTCGTTGTCCCACCTGCGGCTGGCGATGAGGCCAGAATAGCCGTCGGTGCCGGTCAGGACGAGCAGGCTCAAACGGGTGTTGGCTTTGCGCAGTTGTCCGCCGTTGAACCGGGTGGCGTGCTCCCTGATCCAGACGAGACGCAATTGCGCGGCATCATGCTCGAAGCGTTTCCGCCGGTCCAACCGTTCCTCGGCCAAGGCGTTCTCGCGTTCACGGGCCGCGTCCCTGGCATCGCGTTCGGCGATCTGCGCGGCGCTCATGCGAGGGAACGCATACACCGTGGTGTCGGCGACGCGCACCACGGGCCCGTCCGTCGGATGCTTCACCCGCCACTGCTTCCACCAGTCGGCCAGATCCTCGGGCCGGCCATGGAACGTATCGCAGAACCCGCATCCATCCGGTATCGACCACACGGAACCGGATTCAGGCTCTTCCACCGGCACTTGCAGCTCGAGGAACACGGCACGCACTGCCACACGCCACGCCTCGTCCTTCAACCGTTGACGCAGCTGATTGGCCTTCCACGCCCAATTGTTCGACCCGGCCTGCGAAGCCAGCTCCCTCATCATGTCGGGATGCTCCTCGAACTCCGCCAACTCATCCAACTGGGCCAGAGACAACTGCGCGAACGCCTTCGACCCGGAACGCACATCAGCCGGAATCCGAGCGATCCGCAACCGGCCACGCACGAACGACTCGCTACGACCCGTCTTCGACGCCAACTCACCCACGTTCACGCCCAGGTCAAGCAGACCCTGATACCCGTCAGCCTCCTCCAACGGCGTCAAATCGGAACGCTGGCAATTCTCCACCAGCATCAGCTCGCGTTCGGTCTTCGCATCCAACTCACGCACCACACACGGCACAGACTCCAAACCAGCCAACTTGCACGCCGCCAAACGACGATGACCGATCACCACACGAAACAGGCGCTCGCCGTGCTCCTCGTGGTCGGGTGTGACCACGAGCGCCTGCTGCAGGCCCTGTTCCTTGATGCTGTCGGCGAGTTCGGTGACATCGCCCACGTCCCTGCGGGGATTGTTCGGGTTCGGGATGAGGTTCTTTACGTTGATGTCGATGATGCTGATAGCCAACTGATCGGGTCACTGCTCCTTGATAGACGTGCTGAGATTCTGATGTGCGGGCAGGTGCGGCAGACGCTTCCTGCGACGGCGTTGGCGCTCATGCTCCAATTGCTGGCGTCCGTGCTTGCGTTTTGCCACGGTTCACCCCTCCTTGATCTCACCGGTATCCGGATCCACATCCCCACCCGAAGTGGGCAAATCACGCCACGGATCCAACAAACTGCGCTCGATATCCGCCTTCACCACGCGCTCGCGGGCCTCGACCGGATAGTTAATGAGGTCGTTGACCGCGTTGGCGGCGTCGAAGATGTGCTGCGAGAGATCGCAGGCGTCGTACAAGGCGTCGGTGATGGGGTCGATGTTCTTGTATTTTTCGATGTATTCGTCCTTGGTGGCCAGGTCGAGCATCTTGCTGGCCGCGATGCGGAACGCGGCCGCGGCGTCCTTCATGCGTGATGCCTTGGCTGTCAGGGCGAGCAGCATGAGCGGCGTGATCTCGTCGGGTATCAGCGCGTCCTGCACGCCATCGGTCTTTTTCTTTCGTGACATTGAATCTCCTTAGAATTCGGGGTCGGAATCGTTTGACGGGAAATCGGTGGAAGCGCCGAAGCCCGAGCCCGGCGTTGCGGGCATCGTTTGGGCCCACGGGTCGCCTTGCTGCACGCCCGGCTCCACAGGCGACGCGGGAGCCTGCGATTGCGCCGGTGCGGGAGACTGCGGCTGTCTGTTCTGCCAGCCGTTCTGCGCGGGTCCTCGGTTGGGGTCGCCGTACGTGCTGCCGCCCGCGTAGCCGCCTCCGGCCTGCACGCGCGTGACCTGCGCCGTCGCACGGGTCAACGCGGGCCCGATCTCCTCCAACCGCATCTCGGTCACCGTGCGCTGAGAGCCGTCCTGCGCCTGATACGAGCGTTGCTGGAGACGCCCGCTGGCGATGACCCTCATGCCCTTGGCCAGGGTGGCCACGATGTTCGACGCGAGCTTCTGCCTTTGGCTGTCCCATGCGGAGCAGTTCATGAACAGCGTGTCCCCGTCCTCCCACTGGTTCGATTGGCGGTTGAACTGGCGGGTGCTCGATGCGATGGTCAGGTTCGCGACCGTGCTGCCGTTGCCCAGGGTGCGCAGCTCGGGGTCGCGCGCCAGGTTGCCGATGATCGTGAGCATGGTCTCGCCGGCCATCACGCCTCACCGTCCAACGCGCGCAGCAACTCCACCGCCGCGCCTCGCACCTCGTCCGCCAAATCGAACAGCTCCCAGTCGGCGTCGTCCATCACGCCGTCCGCGAGCATGGAAGCGGCGCCGTACGCCTCATGCGCGAGTTCACGTCGCGCATCGGCCAGCTCGGCCTCCACATCGGACGTCTTGGATTGTGCGGGCGGTGCCGGCGGCTGGGCGAAGGCGCGCACCAATATCACGTCGTTGGCCTTCAGCGCTTCGGCGAGCATCGCCTCCAACACTGGCAATGAGGGCTTGTTCGGCCCCGCGTCCAACGCCAGCAGCAGGCTCTCCGCCACATCCGCCGCATTGGATCGCTCCGGTTTTTCCTTGGTCTCACTCAATTCGGTTTTCCTCCTCTGTAATCGGCTTTGGACGCGTATTCCACCAGCGCGCTCACTTTCCTGTTTTGACGGTCCACGTCCACCTGCTCCGCGTAGGGCAGCAGGTAGATGTACGGGTTGGCCGTCTGGCTGTTGCGGTCGCATATCCTGTCCCAGAACTCCTCGATCAGGTCGGCCGGAGGCCATGACATGCCCTCATCGGTGATGGGGCACCACATCTCTATGCGGCCACTGTCTGCTGCTGGAGCCCGTTCTGTTCTCCCCAGGCGATCACCTCCCTGACCGGGTAGGCGACGCGGCGGGTATCGCGTTTGCGGTGCTCGCGTTTGCCGCCGAGCTTGACGAATTTCGGGCCTTCGCCCCGGTATCTCCATACGCCGAGCGTGCCCACGGTGGGCGAACCCCCGAAATAGGCGCTCACCTTGTCTGCCTTCCAGTAGGCGACGCCGTCCTGGACGATGTCGGGCGGAATCATGGCGCTCATGGTGGTATCCTTTCTCCTGTAGCTGTTTTGCTTCGCCCACGTTGCCGCGTGGGCTTTTTCTTTCCCCGAAGGGCGTGGACCGTGCCGAATCGAACGGCTTCCCGCTGTTTGCCGCGCGTACATGACACCGCGATCTCCAGCGGGGGCGAACCTGCCGGCCCCGTGCGCCGCACCCGCTGGGGATGGGGTGCGACGCGAATGGTGTTAGCGACTGTCCTTGTCGATTGCCGGGGAAGGAAAGAATAGGAACCCCGGCAAGCCTTTATTCGACTCCCGCCTCGCTCAAAACGAGGCACAGGAGCCGCAATGGCACGAAACCGAATCCCATAAGGGAGGTGATGCCATTGCCGATGGGATGCGCGCAACCGGCGTGAGACATCACCCAGCCGATGCAGCAGGCGAACACCATGGCCCAGAGAATCAACCGGACCGTGAAGCCACGAGACAGTTCGTCGGGCTCGGGCCTCCTGTAGCCGCTCGCGTGCTGTCCGTAATCCTCGGCGTTCATCGTCCGGCCTCCGCATCGAGGATTCGACGGGCCAGGGCCACGAGCTCGCTGTGCGGGCCGCGCCACACCGCGTCCGTGATGCCCATGTCACCCAGACGCAATTCATCGATGCCATGGCTGAGAGCCTGATAGGAAAGGGGACGGTTCCCGTCCTCAGGGTTTGCGATGGTGAGTTTCTCGCTCATTGGTTTTTCCTTTTTTCGTGTTGGATCACCTCCCCCTAAGCTGGATATTGCGTACTACCAGCAATGAGAGGAGGTGAAAAAATGGACAACAGGACCAAGAACTATGTCGAGGTTGACGGCAATGTCCTTCCGGGGTCTCTTCGCGGTGTCATCGAACTGTTCGATGAAATCGTGGAGACGATAAAGGGATTGAAGCCCGGTGAGCGGAAAGTGGTGTACTTCGAGCTCGTTGAGAATAAATCGCTTGATCTGCCGGGAGGCACGATAGCCATCGCTCTGCACTCGGAATCATCCGTATCCGTCGTGGTCAATGATGATGGCTCCGATGAATACAAGAACTTCCAGAAACGCGTTTCTCAGAAGTAGGTTCGCGGACGTTCCGGGCAAACGAGGGTGTTCCATAATGTGCTTCGGCGTAACGGGACACCCTTCTGATTTCCCGGCGATTGTGGAGCTCCACAATCAGCAGGATGAACGAAACCACGAGATTGGTTGATGCGGCTGCGACACTGATGAACACAGTCATCACTTCACCTCGCTTTCGGCGAGCGCCGGAATGGTTGCGGTGCGGATGGGACGATGGGACGCATGATGCGGTAGATTCATCATGAATGCTCCTATGAGAAAGAAGTCGATGATGGTCACATGGTTGTGGAATCTGATACAGGGGGATTTCGCGCAGAACCCGACAGCCTGGATGGACTTGGCGATCACGGTTCTGGGAATCGTGCTCTCCCCGGTGGCGTGGTTCACGTCCAAATGTCTGGAGGGCAAAGCCGCGAAGCGTGAGGCCAAGGATGCGCAGGAGAAGTTCGATGCCCAGCTTGAGGTGTTCAAAGGCCAATTGAAGGCCGCGAATGATTCGGTGGATGCGCTTCGCGCGCAGGTCAAGACGGCTGAGGATTCAGCCGATGCGTTGCGTGGACAGCTTGCCGCGCAGCGTACGCAGGCCCGGTTGGCCGAGGAGACCGCCAGTGTCCCGAAGTGGGACATATACCAAGTGCAGAACCTCAAGTATGCCGTCGCGAACGAGAACGCCTTTGATGCCCATGACGTTCGGGTGGTGCTTTCGAGCGGCAAGGAATACGAGCTGGGGAACATATCCAAGGGATCGTCCATCGGGTTCATGTTCATGGAGAAGGCGATTATGTGCGAGGACGGGTATGCCGACATCAGAATCACCTGGTCCCTTCCGGGTGAATCCGGGGAGCGTCATTCGGTGACGAAGCCGTCTCCTCAGTATCTGCACTGAACAAGGCGGCAAGCACATTATCGTCAATTCGCACGATTTTCCGATAGGAAATGATTTGCGGGCCGATTCCCGGGTATGTCTCGATACGCACCGGGTCGTCCGACATGTTCGCCAGAGTGTTTTCCGGTTCGTTGACGAGCGCGGCAAAACGGTGAATCTGATCGTTGTTCATTGAACGTAGTTCCACGACGGAGATGTCATTGCCCATCACTTCACCTCTCCTTCGGCGAGCGCTGGAACGTCTTTGGTGAATTGTGGCGGCAGGAGTTCCGACGGGGATTCTCCGATGGCTTCGGCGAGCGCAAGGATGTCATCAAGGTCGAAGCCTCGGTACCCCTTGAGCTTGCTGTTGAGACTGGAGTAGGGCATGCCAGACTTCTCCGACACGAATCGCTTCGTCATGCCTTTTTCGCGAATTTTTTCATCGACACGATTGCCGACCCATGCATTAACATTGCTCATGTGAGCAACGCTATAGCCAAGTTCGATTACTGTCAATGCCGGCGTGTCACAAATGTGCAATCATGTTGCAAATTATGAATTGCAATTGCCTTATATGAGATGTAAAGTACTCACATGAGCAAGATTCAAGATGAACGAAGCCATCGCTTTTCCCAGTTAATTGGGTTAGAGCTAAAGGCAAGCTTTGCGCGCCATGAGACATCCCAGGCCGATGTCGCTGAAAAATTAGGACATTCGAAGTCAGGGTACTCCCGTTGGCTGAACGCCAAGCCGTCAATGCCGATGGAAGCGCTCATCAACACCTGCGAACTGCTCGGCGTAGACCCGCGCGAAGTCTTCAACGCAGCCTACCGGCGACTTATCGAGGAAATGGGAGAATGCAAGACTGCGCTCGCTGGCGAGCGCCTTGTTGATGATGAGCAGGCGCGAATAGACGAAACACTCAAGAAACTCCATCGAGGAGACATGGACATCGTTGCCCTGGAAGACGAGCACAAGTATGACGGCGATGGGGACGATCCCGCATAAACCAACTATCCGGAAATTCCGGACAATTCAGTTATTCGAAAATTTCGAATAACTCAAAACGTCGAAAACACTGGCTTAGACCATTTTTCTGACATCGGGAAAATGGTTCGGGGAAGGGAGAGGCATGAACGACCACCCAAAACTGACGAAGGAACAACAAGACACCTGTGAGCGTCTGCTGGATAAGTCGCAGGAGGCGTTCATCCTCGCCATCGAACTGTTCAACAGGCCCACCATCCGTTACCGCGTCGAGGGATGCGCGTTCTTCCTCTGCAACGCCTGGGAGCTGATGCTCAAGGCATACATCGCCAAACGCGATGGGTACGAGGCGATTTTCTATCCAGGAAAGGAGAACCGCACCCTGGCATTGGAAGACTGCCTAAAGAAAGTCATGACCAACGACAAGGATCCAGTGCGTCTCAACGTCGAATCAATCAACGAACTGCGTAACACCGGCACGCATTTCGTCGTAGAGGAATACGAGATTACCTACGGCCCCATCTTCCAAGCGAACATCCGCAACTATGATGACCGGTTGCGCACCTACCATGGAATCGAAATCTGCAATCGTATCCCGGACAATTACCTTGTCCTATCGGTCAACCGCACAGACATCGACGGAGAATCCATTCGAGCCAAATACACGCCAGAGGTCGCCGAAAGACTGCTATCCATGCAGAACGACATCGACTTGCGCTCGGCCGAAGAATCGAACACGAAGTACGCCGCCTACTTCCGAACCGAGTTCGTGCTCTCCAAGAAAGAAGGAATCCCCATCCGTGTTGACAACTCGGCAGGTTCAACTGCACGGGTGATTAAACAAGTAGTCCAACCAGATGACCGATACCCCTACCGTATGAGCGACCTGCTGAAACTGGTCAACCGACAGTTACTCCGACAGGCTGTGAAATTCACCTCCGGAGAGAATGCCGATGCACGTTTCAATAACTACCATTTCAATCTATTCGTGAAATGCTACGGAATGAAGCATGACGAAAGGTATGCCTTCGATAGGGCTACGGCTGCGGAGAAGAAAGCGGGACGGCATCAGTACACCTATTCAAATGCCGTCGTCAACTTCATCGTCGGAGAGATCGCTAAAGACCCAGAACACATCGTGGAAAAACTGCGGCGGAAAGTGGAAGGAGAAGAAAAATGATTGAAGGCCAACCCCAGGAGCAAAGGAATTCTCGACCCAAAGTCTTACTCCCATTCGGGAACCCAGCTGAAATCCACTCAAGTTGACCTTCAACGCAAAGCATAATCGGCGAGCGCCGGGACTGTCAATGTCAGGTGTGTCCATATGGGCACGGAAAGGTCGCATCATGATTCATGGTGTAAGCATCATCGACGCGGCAAGTCAGGTGGAATCGGCTTATTCTCTGCCGTTGTCGCCGCGCATGAGCTACGGGCAGATGCGCATGGCTCTATACCAGGTCGCGCCAGACCTGCACGTGGCCAGCGCCCGCCTGCCCGGCAGATTGGACGGCGTCTACTGCCTAGCCACGAACACCGTGCTCATCGACCGGCGCATCACCTACACGCGCAAACGTTGCGCGCTCGTGCATGAGCTTGTCCACTGGAGACACGGGGATGATACTAGCAACGGCTGCCGCGGCGGCAAACTCGAGCAGAGATGTCGACGTGAGACCGCGATGCTGCTTATCAGCCCGGCCGAATACGCCTTGGCGGAACGCATGTATGACAGCAACCCTTACCAGATTGCCGCTGAACTCAACGTGACCGTCCAAGTCATAGAAGATTACAAGAACTGGCTGCACGAAAATGTAACCAATTAGAGAAAGAGAATCCGAAAATGGAGAAGAAAAAAACAGACTGGACCGGATTCGGCCCTATGATAATCGCAATAATCGTAGGCTTGTTATTTGGGGACTGTGCACGAATTGGTGGTCAAACGACAGAGATTCATCGTCTCAGAGCAACTCATCGACAGTGACGGACGGACATGCCCTAGCGGCCTGCAAGAGAAAAGCAAACATCGAAGCCCCGCAGGGATTCGACTACAAGCTCAGCAACGTTGACATCACCAACAACAACGACGGAACGACGACCATCGTTTTCAGCGACGTCCTCGTCAACAACGCTGTGACGCAGACGATCCGCTGTGATGTGGGCGGCACGAACGACAATCCATCGGTACTTTCATTCGGCGCGATAAATTAGGAGACAGGACATGAGTACGGTGAAGAAAATGGCCGCGGTCATGATGTCGGCGTTTTTGCTAGCCTCGTCTGCAGCTTGCGGCGAATTCGCGAAAACGCATGAGCTCAGCAAACAGTCATTCGTTGACGATTACGGGTATTCGGAAGAATACTGGCCTTGGTCGGCGGACGATACGACCGTCGAATGCAAAGACCATAACGCCGTTGTCATGACAATCGACGGAACGACTTACCCGCTCAACGGGATGGCAAAAGATTGGAAATACGCCAACGGCGACCTGAACAACGTATGGAAAGACAATCCCGATGTTGACGGGTTGAAGGTTGATGTCAGCGATTACAACCACATAGCACTCGGTTTCTGCGGCATCGATTCACCGTCGCTACATGATTCGACCAATTAAAAAGAATTGCCCTGCCGGCGTTGCAGCGCCAACAGGGCGGTTTGAAGAATCCAGCTAGTTCAAGAAAGGAGGACGCTTCACCCCATATCCTACACGGGGCGAAGCCATACCCGAAATGTCAGATTTACCCAAATACAGGAGGGGTGACAGGCTTGGGAACGCAGAACAATCGTTCCGCAGCATGCTCATCGTCTCCGTCAAGAGTCACACGCCACGAATAATTCCCCGGCGCGAGTGCGAGTCCGTTGGAGAAATCCAGTGTTCCGAGACTGACCGCACCGATATGGTTCCTTTGGTCGAGGGGGAGTCCAGCAAGGCCCGCATCAATCGTCATGATGTTCGCGATACGCAAGGATTGGGGCATCGGACCGGCAACCTCGACGACGTCTCCCTTCTCGTCACGCAGGGAGTATTCGACGGCCACCTCGCACGGGCATATATCCGCCGGCACGTGTATCTCCGTGAACACGGTGAATCGCGGCGTCATGCCATTGGGCGTGAGGGGGAAGATATTGGCACCGGAGCCAAGAACATTCCCCATACCGGAACCGTCCACGGCGGCGAAATTGGCGAGCTGCACGATAATCGACGCGCGTTCAGAAACCTCACTCATATGTCAGGCCACCATTCTGCGTTCTTCGATGCCCTGGTTGGCGGTGGTGGACACGTTGACCGGTTCGAAATACTCGCCTTTGCCGCCGTTCTTCATCAGCTCCGGGGTGGGAAACACGAAGATGGTGTTGTTCGGAACAACTTCAGTCCCGTTGTCCAAAAATTCACGAATGGTGGTGGGCTCGTTGTCATCGAAAAAGAACGGTATATCCTCGCGTGCGAGCTTGCGGGTTTCGGCGAACGTGTCGCCGGCGGCGGAGAATCCCGGCATATCATCGGATTCGGCCCACCATACGCCGTCTTCCCTGTGATAGGTGATGTTCACCTGTCGTGTATCCATGTTGCGCCTCTTCATTTCTGCCCGAGGATACCGCGGATCTCCTCTTCGGATAACCCGACGTCCTTCACCAGTGTCTTCTTTACCAGTCCGGGCGGAACAGTCTGCCCGTCATGGAAGGCAAAGGTCAACGGTGGACGACCCTCCGCCTTCATTCTTTTATGCGAACCATTCGCGCGGTCAATCCCGTATCCCAGACCACGAAGGGTACGGAACAGGTCCGAGGCCTTCATCGATGGGTATACGATCGGCATGCGCGATTGCCTTTCGGTTGGTTCAATTCAGCAACAGTCCCATTAAATCACATTAAAACCGGTTAAAACGTGAATCTTCCATTATTAAGCAGGTAATAAAATGGCTAACGTCACCAGATACAAGACAACCAAAGGCGAAACCAGATACCGTGTGAGGTATCGCAAGCCGGATGGCACGCAGACCGACAAGCGCGGATTCCGCCGCAAGATCGACGCGGAGAACTGGGCGGCCGAGCACGTCACCATCGCCAAGGCCACCAACAGCTATGTTGACCCGGAGGACGGCAAACGACGTGTTGGAGACCTCTACGAGCAATGGCTGAAGGAGAAATGGCCGTTTTGGAAGGAGACCACGCGGATCAACGCCTCCGACGCATGGAGGCTCCACTGCGAGGCTCGATGGGCCGACCGTCGGATCGGCACCGTCACCCGCGCCGAAGTCCAGGCATGGATCAGCGACATCATCGAGAACTCGGGCGCTCCATCCGTGAGACGCCCGTACCAGACCATGCTCGGCATCTGCCGCATGGCCGTCCGGGACAAGCTCATACTCGACAACCCCTGTGAAAACGTTGAACTCCCCAAACTGCCGAGGCGCAAGAGCCGTCGCGTGTACCTGACCATACCCCGTCTGCTCGCATTCGCCGACGAATGCTCCAAAGGCAAGCATCTGGGGGAGGAACGGCGGGCGCTCGTGCTGACATTGGGCTTCTGCGGATTGCGCTGGGGCGAGGCGGCGGCGTTGAAGGCCCGCGACCTGGACTTCGGTCGGGGAGTGCTGCATGTGGGCGGCAACCTCGTGTACGTCGGGGCACGATGGGTCGAGGACACTCCGAAGAACAGCGAGGAACGCGACGTGCCCATGCCGCTCATCGTCATGGAAGCGCTGAAACCGATATGCGGGGAACGCGGGCCGGACGAAAGGGTGTTCCGTGACCTGCGGGGAGGCCCGATCATGAAGCAGAGCACGGCGAAGATGACCGGCTGGTGGCATCACACGCTGGTGCGCCTGGGCTGGCCGAAGGAGGAATGGCCCACGCCTCATGACCTGCGTCACACCGCCGCCTCGCTGGCCGTGCACGCGGGCGCGAACGTCAAGGCCTTACAGAGGATGCTGGGCCACAAGAACGCGAGCATGACGTTGGATGTGTACGCGGATCTGTTCGACAGCGATTTGATGGATGTTGCCCGTATGCTCGATGCTGCGGTGCAGGTGGAGACAAGCATGGAAAAATGTGGGCAAAATGTGGGCAAAAACATTTTGGAGCCCGTATGAAACCCTCAGAAACGTTGGAATAACGCCATTCCCGTGAATGGTGGTTCTTCTGCAAGTTGAAGGACGCGCTGAGCTGAGAGTGGATGCGTTCTTGGCTCTCCTCAGAGAGGGGAGCCAAGTCTGTTACTTCAGCAGGGAACGGCACATGGAGCGGTATTCGTTGACGTAGCCGCCGCCGAAGAAGACGCAGTGGCCGGCGATGGGGTAGAGCTGCCAGAGCGTGATGCGCTCCTGCCATCCGGCCTTCAGCGGATGTACGGACTGGTAGCCCTCGGTGATTTCGCTCAGATAGCTCATGCCGAACAGGTGCAGCATAGCCAGATCCTCCTCGCGATGACCGCCATGTGCAGCCGGGTCGATGAGCACGGCCTCGGACTGCCTGGAATCGGCGGTCCACATCACATTGCCGCTCCACAGATCACCGTGGATGCGCGCCGGCTTGTCGGCTGCAGCGCGGCCCATCAGATCCGGCAACGCTTCAATCACGTGCTCGGTCAGTTCGACATCGCGCTTATCCAGTTCGCCACGCTTCACACCAAGGTTGACCATCGGGCGCAGGCGTCCATCAGCGAAATAGCTGATCGGGTCGGTCCACTCGCCGGTATCCATTTTCACCGGGTCCTGCAATGGTCCGAAATAGCATGTGCCGTTATATCCGTCAGGCGCAGACCCGAAATATTCGGCACCCGTATCATGCATATGGGCCAGAGCCGCACCAAAAGCTCGTGCCGCCTGAGGCGTGGGGGACGCGCTACCCACACGTTCGATATCCAGATAATCCTTGCCCCAGCCGTATACCTGCACCACGCGCGGGCCGCCCTGCGCATGAGCCGCTCCCAACCATTCGAGTCCTCGGCCCTCGCATTCGAAAAATCCTTCCGGTGCGAATGCCCTGCTTTTGCGATACGTGGCCATAATGCTCCCTTCGTCGCTTACGTACTCTATCCACTTTCATTGTAGAAGCCGTGGATGTTACCGATTCTTAGTGTTGTTCTACACCCCCTTGGGTAGGGTGTTCATCGTCATAGCACATCAAATACTTAGAAATCACGAGGGGTTATGAATTTTTTCCAAGCGATCATTCTCGGCATCGTTCAGGCGCTGACCGAATATCTCCCGGTATCTTCCAGCGCACATATCCGTATTTTCGGCGATTTGATGCTGGGCTCTGATCCCGGTGCGGCGTTTACCGCCATCATCCAAATCGGCACCGAACTTGCGGTGATTCTGTATTTCCGTCACGACATCATCAATATCCTTACTCACTGGTTCAGCTGCCTGCTCGGCAAGAACGGCAAGGATTGGAAGGCCCGCATGGGCCGCGGCGACAGTTACGCCACACTCGGTTGGAACATTATCATCGGCTCGATTCCGATTATCATCCTCGGCTTCACTCTGCAGAACGTCATCGAAACCTCGTTGCGCAACCTGTGGATTACGGTAACCGTGCTGTTGGTATTCGGCATTCTGCTGTGGATGGTGGATGCCAAGGCTCGCCAGAACAAAACCATGAATGATATGACGTATCGTGATGCGTTCCTCTTCGGTTTGGGCCAGTCCATGGCGCTGATTCCTGGTGTGTCCCGCTCCGGCGGCACCATCACCGTCGGTCGCGCACTGGGCTACACGCGTGAGGCCGCTGTGCGTCTGAGCTTCCTGATGGCCATCCCCGCGGTGTTCGGCTCAGGTTTGCTCGAAGCCATCAAGGCCGTGAAGAACTACAAAACCGATGCGATGTTCCCCGGCTGGGGGCCGACCCTCGTGGCCATGGTCATCAGCTTCGTACTCGGCTACATCGTGATCATCGGATTCCTGAAGTTCGTATCGAACTTCTCCTACAAGGCCTTCGCCATCTACCGCATCGGTTTGGCTGTGGTCGTCGCCTTGCTGCTGATTGTGGGTGTGCTGCCGGCCATCGATCCCTCCGTGGCGGCTGCGGCATAAGACGGGTCGATAGGCGACTCAATATAATGGTGCTCCCGCCGGCGGGAGCCGTCAGCGAAGCTGACTGAGGGTGGTCACTGGAATATGCCAGCAGAACCACCCTCAGTCTCGCTACGCGAGCCAGCTCCCGACATTTTGTGCGACGTGCACATGGTGCACTGCTATGAACAGCCCACTGGGCTGTTCATCCAGCGGGAGCATCACCATATAGGGGCTAA
This sequence comes from Bifidobacterium sp., assembly GCA_022739095.1. Taxonomy (GTDB): domain Bacteria; phylum Actinomycetota; class Actinomycetes; order Actinomycetales; family Bifidobacteriaceae; genus Bifidobacterium. The sequence goes on along the minus strand of JAIJEI010000002.1, from coordinate 11,530 downwards.
TTGCCCATCTGGCGCAGAAATGCTTCCGCTTCTTTGACCAGTTGTTCGGCCTGGGGCGCTCCCAATGAAGCCTCCGCTTCGGCTTTCTGCTGCAAGTCGTAGTCGTGCTCCAAATGCTCCACATAATCATGAAGCTGGTCATTGCAACGAACCAGTATCGATGCCTGCGCCTTCCACTGTTCGGCTTTCTGCTTCAGGTCTGCCGTATCGAAGGTAAAGCCGATATGCTTGCCCAACGCATCCAGCAATCGCATAGTGCCGGCTGAACATTCGTCACTGCCCAAATATTGGGGGATGGACACCCACATTAAGGAATGAGCGAATCCTTGTTGTGCGGCGGCCACATCCAAAACGGTAGGAATGCCTACCGGGCCGTTGTACGATCGGTCGCCCTCGCATTGACAGTCTCCGTCGCTGACGGCGATGGGCAACGGCCGAGTATGCGGGCAATCCGAGAACATCGAACCTAACGTAATGATCCGATTGACATCCAGCTCATCGGCAATGGCCAGACTCTGGCTACAGTATTCCTTCCACCGATAGTTCGGTTCGGGGGCAATCTGCGCATAGATATGCTTGCCTGCGTCCAACGTGATGTCGTAGAACGTAGTCTGCGGCCAGATAAGATTGGTGCGTCCCGAAACATGGCACAGCATAGGGCGGGCAACTTGGTAGTCATAGAAATCATCACATCTAATATGACGAATCTCGCGGGACTCATATCGCTTGACCAAATGGCGCACCACGTTCGTCGCCGCCTGACAGGCATCGTTCCATCCCTCGAATGCGGCGATCAATACTGCGCCGGTGTCCTTCGCTGCTTCACTCATACCTCTAGAGTAACTGGAGTCCATTGCCCGAAGCGCACGCTTTAGCCATAAGCGAGAGTATGCAATTACAGGCGACACGCCGCAGCTGGACGAACTACATGCATGTGAGTATAGTAAACACTCGTGCTTCGGCAGGGAGACCTCGCCAAGGAAACACACGCGGACATAGCTTAGTTGGTAAAGCGCAACCTTGCCAAGGTTGAGACCGCGGGTTCGAGTCCCGTTGTCCGCTCTAGGTCCGTGAGTTGACAGACCTTGCGGTGGGTTAGCCAAGCGGTTAGGCAGCGGCCTGCAAAGCCGTATAGACGAGTTCGACTCTCGTACCCACCTCTCAGACCAGTGAAGCAATTCAATAGAATGAAATATGACTCGGGCGGTTGGCGCAGTGGTAGCGCACTTCCCTGACACGGAAGGGGTCACAAGTTCGAATCTTGTATCGCCCACGAAAGTCGAAGCAATTCGACTGTACATAACTGAAGAACCGAGTATTCGGGCGATTGGCGCAGCGGCTAGCGCACTTCGTTCACACCGAAGGGGTCGTAGGTTCGATTCCTACATCGCCCACTGGATTCCGCTTCTCACGGCGGATTTCTTTGCGGACATAGCTTAGTTGGTAAAGCGCAACCTTGCCAAGATTGAGACCGCGGGTTCGAGTCCCGTTGTCCGCTCCACAACGAAGCCTCGCTTCGGCGAGGTTTTTTCGTATTGGTTCAGATGCTGGTGGTATTTGTCGCACGCCCAACCTATCGTGTCCTACGTTGATTAACCAGTCCAGGCCTGCACATTAGTACCGCGGGCCCCGATAGCAAAGGACAAATCATGGCGCAAGCTACCATCTCCATAACCGTCAACGGCGAAGCGAAGGAGGTGGAAGCAACCACCACCGGCGTCGAACTGTTCGCGGAAGACAAGAACATTATCGCGGTCAAGATCAACGGCGAGAACCGTGACCTGTACACGCCGCTGAACGATGGCGACACCGTCGACCCCATCGCCCTCGACTCCGAAGACGGCCTCGCAATCATGCGTCACTCGGCCACCCACGTCATGGCCCAGGCCGTGCAGGAAGTTTACCCGAACGCCAAGCTCGGCGTCGGCCCCGTCATCAAGGACGGCTTCTACTACGACTTCCAGGTCGACCAGCCCTTCACCCCGGACGACATCAAGGACATCGAGAAGCGCATGCAGCGCATCATCAAGTCCTCCCAGTCCTTCCGCCGTCGTTCCGTGACCGAGGAAGAGGCTCTGAAGGAAGAGGCCGACCAGCCCTTCAAGATCGAACTGATCGAAGACAAGGAAGCACACCTCGACCCGGCCGCCGCCACCGAGATCTCCGAAAAGGAGCTCAGCTTCTACGACAACGTCGACCGTGATGGCAACGTGGTTTGGAAGGACCTGTGCCGCGGCCCGCACCTGCCGAACACCCGCTACATCAAGGCCTTCAAGATCGAGCGTTCCGCCGCCGCCTACTGGCGTGGTTCCGAGAAGAACCCGACCATGCAGCGCATCTACGGCACCGCATGGGCCACCAAGGAAGACCTCAAGGCCTACCAGACCCGTCTGGAAGAAGCCGCCAAGCGCGATCACCGCAAGCTCGGCGCCGAGATGGACCTGTTCTCCTTCCCGGATGAAATTGGCCCCGGCCTGGCCGTGTTCCACCCGAAGGGTGCCGCCGTGATCAACGCGATGGAGGACTACTCGCGCGAGATGCACCGCAAGCACCACTACAGCTTCGTGCAGACCCCGCACATCACCAAGGGCGGCCTGTACGAGACCTCCGGCCACCTGCACTGGTACAAGGACGGCATGTACCCGGCCATGCACCTCGATGAAGAATACGACGCGGACGGCAACGTGACCAAGCCCGGCTTCGACTACTACCTGAAGCCGATGAACTGCCCAATGCACAACCTGATCTTCAAGTCCCGCCAGCGCTCCTACCGCGAGCTGCCGCTACGCCTCTTCGAGTTCGGTACCGTGTACCGCTACGAGAAGTCCGGTGAGGTCCACGGCCTGACCCGTGTGCGCGGTCTGACTCAGGACGATTCCCACATCTACTGCACCCGCGAGCAGATGAAGGACGAGCTGACCAGCCTGCTGACCTTCGTTCTGAACCTGCTCAAGGACTTCGGCCTGTCCGACTTCTACTTGGAGCTGTCCACCAAGGATCCGGACAAGTACGTCGGTTCCGACGAAATCTGGGAGGAGGCCACCCGAACGCTGCGTGAGGTCGCCGAGGCATCCCACCTCGATCTCGTGGCCGACCCGGGCGGCGCCGCCTTCTACGGCCCGAAGATCTCCGTGCAGGCCCGTGACGCCATCGGCCGCACCTGGCAGGTCTCGACCATCCAGCTCGACTTCAACCTGCCCGAGCGCTTCCAGCTCGAGTACATCGCGAAGGACGGCACCCACCAGCGACCGGTGATGATTCACCGCGCCCTGTTCGGCTCCATCGAACGCTTCTTCGCCGTGCTGCTCGAGCACTACGCAGGTGCCTTCCCGGCGTGGCTGGCCCCCGTGCAGGTGCTCGGCGTGCCGGTTGCCGACGAGTTCGCCCCGCATCTGGCCGGTTTTGTCAAATCCCTTGAGGATGAGATGGTCCGTTGCGAGATCGACTACTCCGACGATCGCTTCGGCAAGAAGATTCGCAACGCCTCCAAGTCCAAGGTGCCGTTCATCCTCATCGTCGGTGAGGAAGACATGAGCAACAACGCGGTCAGCTTCCGCTTCCGCGACGGCAGCCAGCTCAACGGTGTGCCGGTGGACACTGCTCGTGAGCAGATTCTCACCGCCATCAAGAAGCGCGTCCAGGTGAACTCCGCCGACGACTTCAACGCCGCCGTGGCTGAGTGACGTGAATGGCACTGGCTCCCCTCAGAGAGGGGAGCCAAGAAAGGGTGCGAAAATGACTGACGTGCGTGTCGATAATCCGGCGGACTTTCCGCCTCAGGAAGACACGGTCGAACGACTGTGGACCCCGCAGCGCATGACCTATGTGCTGCGCAACAGCGAGGACCGTCCGACCAAGCCTAAGACGAAGGAATGCCCGTTCTGCGCCGGCCCCAAAAAATCCGACGAAGACGGCCTCATCGCCTGGCGTGGCACGCACGTGTTCGCCATCATGAACCTCTACCCATACAACGTCGGGCATCTTATGATCTGCCCGTACCGTCACGTCGGATTCATCACCGAACTCGACGATGCCGAATTGTTCGAATTCGAGAAGGCCACCACCCTCGCCATGAAGGTGATGGAGACCGTCTCCCGTCCGGACGGATACAATATCGGCATCAATCAGGGTGAGGTCGCTGGTGCCGGAGTCGCCGCGCACCTGCACCAGCATGTGGTGCCGCGCTGGAATGGCGATGCGAACTTCATGCCCATCGTCGCCCAGACGCTCACCATGCCTATTCTGCTGTCCGACCAGCGAGAAGCCTATGCCCAGGCATTCGAACAGCTGGCCCCGCAGTATCATTTGCCGCTTGCCTAACACAGGTGCGGCACCCCGCGTGACCGGTCTTATCGGTACGCATAACAAGACAATCATCGGAAGCATTACGGGTATGTCTGATTAACGGCCTATAATCGTTTCGTTTGACATCATCCGTTTCAATAATCGCTAGGAGCATTATGTCAGGTCATTCCAAGTGGGCGACCACCAAGCACAAGAAGGCCGCCATCGACGCCAAGCGCGGCAAGCTCTTCGCCAAGCTCATCAAGAACATCGAAATCGCCGCCCGCCTTGGCGGTGGCGACCCGGACGGCAACCCGTCCCTGTACGATGCCATCTACAAGGCCAAGAAGGCCTCCATGCCGGCCGACAACATCGCTCGCGCCGTCAAGCGTGGTGCCGGTGCTGAAGACGGCGCCGCCAACTACGAAGACATCGTCTACGAGGGCTACGCTCCTGCCGGCGTTGGCCTCATCATCGAATGCCTGACCGATAACCGCAACCGTGCGGCTGCCGAAGTCCGTTCCACCCTGACCAAGGGCAACGGCTCCCTGGCCACCTCCGGCTCCGTGTCCTTCAACTTCGAGCGCAAGGGCCAGATCGTGGTGCCGTCCGAGGGCGTGGACTTCGACAAGCTGTTCGAGACCGCCGCCGAAGCCGGTGCCGAGGACGTTACCGATGATGGTGAAGTGTTCACCGTTGTGACCGGTCCGTCCGACCTGTTCACCGTGCGCAAGGCTCTGCAGGACGCCGGCTTCGACTACGATTCCGCCGACCAGGTCATGCAGCCGAAGAACGAGGTCGAGTTGAGCCTCGACGATGCCCGCAAGGTGTCCAAGCTCATCGACAACCTCGATGACCTCGACGATGTGCAGAACATCTACTCCAACTGGACCGCTTCCGACGAGGTGATGGCCCAGCTCGACGAGGAGTAATCCTCGTGATTATCCTTGGCGTCGACCCCGGGCTCACACGTTGCGGGGTCGGCGTGATCGAAGCCGGCGAGCACCGCCGGCTTTCGTTTATTCATGTGGACGTGGTGCGTTCCTCACCGGATATCACCCAGGATCTGCGTCTACTGGCCATCTACAACGGCCTGTCCGAGAAAATGGATCGCTTCGCACCCGATGCCGTATCCATCGAACGAGTGTTCGCACAATCCAACCGCAACACCGTACTCGGTACCGCACAGGCCGCCGGCCTCGCCATGCTCGCCGCCGCGCAACGCAATATTCCCGTGGCGTTGCATACGCCTACCGAAGCCAAGCTGGCTATCACCGGTAACGGGCAGGCACAGAAGATTCAGGTGGAGCGTATGGTGACACGTATTTTGAACCTCACCAAAATGCCGACTCCCGCCGATGCCGCCGATGCCTTGGCTTTGGCCATTTGCCATGCGCTGCGCCCGGCAGGAGCATTGCAGGGCGGCGAACGCGAACAACATCTGACCGCCGCGCAACGCCAGTGGGCTGAGGCCGCACAGAACTCCACGCGCCGCCGCATCAACCACGACCGAGGCATGTAGTATACTTTCGAACAGTTGTTCGAGTCTTGAATCCTGGAGCCCTGAAGGAGTACCTGTATGATCGGCATGCTGACCGGGCGGGTTGAATCGGTCGAAACCGATACCGCATTGATTGATGTTGGGGGAGTGGGCTACGAAGTGCGCATGTCCGCCACCGATCTGAGTCGTCTGCACGCCGGGCAAGACACCCGCGTCTTCACCTATATGAACCTCTCTCAGGATGCCATTACCCTGCATGGATTCCTAGATCGGGACGCCAAGAAAACCTTCCTGCAACTCATCAAGGTCTCCGGCATTGGGCCTAAAGTGGCCCAATCGTTACTCTCCACACTGACGCCGAGTCAGCTGGCCCACGCCATCGCCGACAACGACGCCACCGCGCTGGCCAAGGCTCCGGGGCTGGGTAAGAAGGGCGCACAGAAGATCATCCTCGAGCTTAAGGGCTCTATTGATTTGAGTCAGATCGAGGGTGCTTCCGCTCAGGCGGCAACATCCAAGTCTCCGGTGGATACCGGTACGGAACAGGTTGTCGAAGGACTGATCTCGCTTGGCTGGCGTCAGCAGGACGCCCAGCAGGCCGTTGCCGAGGCTTGCGCCGAAAACGATATTCCCACGCCGCTTGCCACCGACGATGTGCCGCGTGTGCTACGTCTGGCTTTGGCGCTGATGGATAGGGGCCGCTGATGAGCGAGACAACGGATTACGGCACCTCAAACACCGGTGCCAACGAAGAGTCGTTGCGCATGGTCTCCTCCCAGCCGATCGGCAACGAGCCGGTCAGCGACGAGGAGCTTCGCCCCCATGTTCTCGAAGGCTTTATCGGACAGCCACGGCTCAAGGCCCAGCTGCAACTGTTCCTGGACGCGGCCCGCAAACGCGATGTGCCACCGGACCATATTCTGCTTGCCGGCCCTCCCGGCTTGGGCAAAACCACGTTGGCCATGATCGTCGCCAATGAGCTTGAAGTGCCGATTCGCGTGACTTCCGGCCCTGCGGTTCAACATGCCGGTGATCTTGCTTCGATTCTGAGCTCCCTCGACGTCGGCGAAGTGCTGTTCATCGACGAGATCCATCGTCTGCCGCGCGCCGCCGAAGAGCTGCTGTATATCGCGATGGAGGACTTCCGCGTCGATGTGATGGTCGGCAAAGGCCCGGGCGCAAGCTCCATCCCGCTGACCTTGCCGCGATTCACCGTCATCGGTGCCACCACGCGTGAAGGTATGCTGCCAAGCCCGTTGCGCGCACGCTTTGGCTTCACCGCACATCTCGACTTCTATCCGCACGAGGAGTTGGAAAAGCTCATCGAACGTTCGGCCAACGTACTGGGCGTAAACCTTGATGCGGGTTCCGCTCATGAGCTTGCGTTGCGTTCGCGCGGCACGCCGCGTATTGCCAACCGATTGCTACGCCGTGTACGCGACTGGGCCATCGTCCACGACCTGATTGTGGTGCGGCCGGACGACGTCAAGGAGGCGCTGGCCCTGTACCAGATCGACTCCGAAGGCCTCGACCGGCTGGACATCGCCGTGCTCAATGCCATCGTGCGCAACTTCAACGGTGGACCCGTGGGCCTGAACAATCTGGCGGCCATGGTGGGCGAGGAATCGGAAACCGTGGAAACCGTGTGCGAGCCGTATCTCGTGCGCGAAGGTTTTATGATTCGTACGCCCAAAGGCCGTGTGGCTACCGAGAAGGCATGGCAGCATTTGGGAATTACGCCCAAAGATGATGTCAGCAAGCTCTTCTAGACTTTCTCCTGTTTGCACACTTGGCGGCGTTTCGTCAATATCGCTCGTTTGAAGGAGTTGTTTCGTGGAACAGTACATTATGCTCATCGTGATCGTCGTCGTGTTCGGCGGCATGATGTGGTGGCAGTCCAGGAAGGCCAAGCAGCAGCAGCAGCAGGAAAAGCAGGACTTCCGCCGCAACCTGCAGCCCGGCACCGAGGTCATCACCATCGGCCAGGTGATCGGCAAGGTCGTCGAAGTCGACGAGCAGTACGAGGAGATCGTCATCGACTCCGAAGGCTCCAAGCTGCGTTTCGGTTTCAACGCCATCGCCCGTGAGTACACCCGCCCGGCCTATGTGTCCGATGACGAGGTCGACGAGAACGGCAACCCGCTGCCCGACGAAGACACCGAGGCTCCGGCTAACGACGATGAGGCTGGCCAGGTTCCGATCGAGGCGTCCGTCGTGTCCGATGAAGACACCGCTGACGAGACCGGTGACGACAACGAAACCAAGACGAAGTAAGCTGTTCGATTCGGTAGCACCATCCGCGTATCGCATCGCAAAAGCATAAAAGGGGCGAGCACTATGGCACAGTCGGACATCACCATCGACGCATTGAGCAAGGTAGGGCAGCAGGACGCCGAATATCTGGTGTCCTTGGTGCGTTCCGTACCGGGGTTTCCCAAGGAAGGCATTATCTTCCGTGATTTCATGCCAGTGCTCGCCGACCCCAAGGGCTTGAAGATTCTGCTCAAGGCACTTGAAGCGGCTCTGCCGGTGTCCCCGAGCGAATTCGACTCCATTGCCGGTCTCGAATCGCGCGGTTTCCTGTTCGGCCCGGCCATGGCCGCCCATCTGGGCAAGGGTTTCATCGCCGTGCGTAAGGCCGGTAAATTGCCACCCGAAACCATCGGTGAATCCTATGACCTCGAATACGGTACGGACAGCGTCGAAATCGAAACCGACGTCGTACAGGCGGGGGAGCGAGTGCTTATCGTCGATGACCTCATCGCCACGGGCGGCACCGCCAAAGCCGCCGCCGACCTTATCGAAAAGGCCGGCGGCACCGTGGTGGGCTTCAGTTTCGTGATGCGGCTCGATGGCCTCGACGGTCTGGATAAGCTCGGCGGCAAGCCCAGCAGCTCGCTGATCGCAATGCCGGCCTGAGATTTCGTCTCACCCAACGTACAGTCAGTTTTCAAGGTCCGGCATGTACTGTGTACAGTTACATGCCGGACCAATTACATAGTCAGGGAAGGATCGATGGATCTTTACGAATACCAGGCGCGTCAGCTGCTCGAGGAACAGGACATTCCCACCCCGGATGCCGTCTTTGCCCAGAACTCCCATGAAGTCGCCGAAGCGGCGGACAAAATCGGCTATCCCTGCGTAATCAAGGCGCAGGTCAAGATCGGTCATCGTGGTCAGGCCGGCGGCGTCAAGATCGCCCATAACCGCGACGAGGCGATTCTTGAATCCGAGTCCATCCTGCCGATGACTATCCACGGGCACAAGGTTTCAGGTGCGCTTGTGGCTGAAGCCAAGAACATCCTGCACGAATATTACGTGTCCATCTCCGTAGACCGCACCTCGCGCGACTTCGACGTGCTGGCCACCGCCAACGGCGGCACCGAAGTCGAGGAAATCGCCAAGGAACATCCGGAGGCCGTCAAGCGCCTGCACATCGATGCGCTCGGCGACTTCGACCTGGCCGCAGCCACCGAAATGGCACAGAGCATCGGCTTCTACCACGCGGACGTCGATCAGGCCGCACAGATTCTGCTCAAGATGTGGCGTTGCTTCAAAGACAACGATGCCACGCTCGTGGAAATCAATCCGCTCGCCAAGATCGGCGACCCGGATGACGGATCCACCAAGCAGCTGAGCGCCTTGGACGCCAAGATTTCCTTGGATGACAACGCCTCCTTCCGCCATGACGGCTGGGGGCGTTTCGTGAATTCCATCGTCCCCGACCCCCTCGAACAGCGCGCCCGCGAACACGGCCTGCACTACGTGCACCTGCACGGCGAGGTCGGTGTGATCGGCAACGGCGCAGGACTCGTCATGAGCTCCCTAGACGCCGTCTCCGGCGCCGGCGAAGAGCAGGGCGCCAACATCAAGCCCGCCAACTTTTTGGACATCGGCGGCGGCGCCTCCGCAGCCGTCATGGCCGAAAGCCTGGAGATCGTACTGTCCGACCCTCAGGTCGAATCCGTGTTCATCAATGTCTATGGCGGCATCACCTCCTGCGTGGAAGTCGCCAACGGCATCCTCGAAGCGGTCGCCAAGCTCGGCGGTTCCAAGCCGATCGTCGTGCGCTTCGATGGCAACGCCGCCGCCGAGGGTCTGCATATCCTCGCTTCCGCCAACAACCTGAATATCCATGTGTCCGAAACCATGGAAGGCGCGGCGGCCAAGGCCGCGCAGCTCGCCGGTGAGGCGACCCAGTCCAAGGAGGTTCGCTGATGCTGTTCATCGAAGACGGCGCTCCCGTTATCGTCCAGGGTATGACCGGTCATCAGGGCATGACCCATACGGCTCGCATGCTCAAGGCCGGCACCAATATCGTCGGCGGCGTGAACCCGCGCAAGGCCGGCACGTCCGTCACCTTCCCCGGTGCCAAGAACGGTGCCGACGCGGACATCCCCGTGTTCGCCACCTGCGGCGAAGCGCGTGAAGCCACCGGTGCCAAGGCCAGCGTGGTGTTCGTGCCGCCGAAGTTCGCCAAGTCCGCCGTGGTCGAAGCCGTCGAAGCCGGCATCGAACTCATCGTGGTCATCACTGAAGGCATTCCGGTGGCCGATTCCGCATACTTCGTCGAACTGGCGCTCAAGAAGGGCGTGCGCATCATCGGACCGAACTGCCCCGGTCTCATCACGCTCGGCGACCCCGGCGTCAATCTGGGCATCATCCCCGACGGTATCGTCGGCCGCGGCCCGCTTGGACTGGTCTCCAAATCCGGCACCCTCACCTACCAGCTCATGGGCGAATTGTCCGATATCGGCTTCACCGCATGTCTCGGCGCCGGCGGCGACCCGATCGTCGGCACGACGCTGCTGGAAGCCCTGCAGGCATTCGAAGCCGACCCCGACACCAAGGCTGTCATGATGATCGGCGAAATCGGCGGCTTCGCCGAACAGGACGCCGCCGCATGGGCCCAGGAACACATGACCAAGCCGGTTGTCGCCTACATTGCCGGCTTCACCGCCCCCGAAGGCAAGCAGATGGGCCACGCCGGCGCCATCGTCTCCGGCGGCAAGGGCACCGCCCAGGACAAGAAGAACGCGCTCGAAGCGGCGGGTATCCCCGTGGGCAAGACCCCGGGCCAGGCCGCCGAAATCATGCGCGACATACTCGCCAAGGCCAACATCGACTGATCGGTTCCAACCAATCGTGATGAAAGCCGTGATTCGCCAATGGGTGCAGGGAGCCATAGTCGCCCTCGCATCCATGGCCGTCTATGCCATTGCATTAGGCTGCTATACAGCGCTGATGTTATTGGTCGTCTCCATGGAAGAGGGCGGTGACAATCTCACCGTCGGCACAACCTCGCTGACACAAGCCGTTGTGCTGCTGAGTGAGGGATCGGGCTTCAGAACCGATTCGTTCACCCTCACCATCACGCCATTGCTGTTGACCATACTGCTGATATGGCTGATCAATGCACTCACCATGCGAATCAAAGCATACGGGCCGCATGCGTATGTTGCCGGATTGATTGTTTGGCTCGGGTTGAACGAGGCATTCCGGCAATCCGTACACCTAGGTCTTGTCGATGACCAGTGGCTGGTGTTGCTGAAAGCGGCCATCGTATTCTCGATCGGTTTCCTATGCGCAGCCGTACCGGAATCAGCCAAAATGCGAGCATTCAGGGACTGGACTCGCAAGCAGGTGCCGGCGGACATACGCCACTGCCTGAAAATCGGCGTCGCCTTGGCCGTCGCGATACTGGGCATATACCTGGCAATTGGATTGATTACCGTCATCGTATGG
>JAIJEI010000252.1 GCA_022739095.1 Bifidobacterium sp. | reverse complement strand
CCAACGGTGTTCCCCGCCACGGTCTTCGTTTCGGTGGCTTCTGGTCACCTGACCCTCCTTGCGGTAGGTCAGGTGTTGCAACGATCACTAGAACCCGCCTGACTTTGATTTTGGAGGTAAGACTGCTGTCCTCGTCGTCATTGGCTTTGGAGCCGTCCATTGGATTGAATTTGTCGCCTACGAAGATGGTTTTGTCCGTTGGCATGGTGAGTGTTGGTTTGTCGTTGGTGACTGTGACGGTGCGTGATGTGTCCTGCTGCCGTCCGGCGCGTTCGCATTGTCCTAGTTTCTGAGAAAAGTGCAGAAATCAGGAAAACCATGATTATAAAAAGTGCAGATATCAGGTATAATATGATTTAGAAAAACGTATAAACCGTCAAAGACTGGAAAGCATGTTCAAACGCAAGATACACGAAGCACTGTCAGAATGGAAGAGACGGTCGCAGGGCAGGACCGCACTGTTGGTGGAAGGAGCCCGGCGCGTAGGCAAGTCGACCGTCGTCAAGGAGTTCGCCGAACACGAGTACCAAAGTCACATCATCGTCGACTTCTCCACAGCTCCTCCGGAGGTATTCGGGCTCTTCGACGACGTATCCGATCTTGACTACCTGTTCCTACGGCTCCAATTGCAATATTCCGCAAGACTGCACGAAAGACAATCCCTGATTGTGTTCGATGAAGTCCAATTATGCCCCAAGGCGCGGCAGGCCATCAAAAGCCTGGTCGCTGACGGCCGGTACGACTATGTGGAAACAGGATCCCTCATTTCCATACGCAAGAACACCAGAGGCATACTCATCCCCAGCGAGGAAGAACGGGTGCAGATGCACCCGATGGACTACGAGGAGTTCCTATGGGCGAAGGGCGATGTGGCTACAGTTCCCTTGCTGCGCGAGGCTTTCGCAACCGGCATGGCACTGGGTGACGGAACCAACCGCAAACTCATGCGTGACTTCCGTCTCTACATGCTCGTGGGTGGCATGCCTCAAGCCGTCGATGTGCTTCTGCGCACGAACAACCTGCAAGAGGTGGACAAAGTGAAGCGCGCGATCATTTCCCTGTACGAGGAGGACTTCCACAAGATCAGCCCGTCCGGCGCATTGTCCATGCTGTTCGACGCCATACCATCCCAGCTTGCGAAAAAAGCGTCGCGATACCAGGTGTCGAGCGTGCTCGCCGGCCGTCAGGCGAGGGACATTCTTGAGGAAATCGCGGAACTCGCCGATTCTAAGACCGTGCTCGTGGCCCGTCATGCGGACGATCCGAACGTCGGTCTTTCATCGAGCGTGGACCTGGAGAAATTTAAACTGTACATGGCGGACACCGGCCTGTTCGTCACGCTCGCGTTCAAGGACGCCGAATTCACAGACAACATCGTGTATGACAAACTCCTGTCCGACAAACTGCCTGCGAACCTCGGCATGCTGTACGAGAACGCCGTCGCACAGGAACTCGTGGCACACGGGAAAAATCTCTTCTACCACACATGGCCGAAGGAGAGGTCGACCCGTAACTACGAGATCGACTTCATCATTCCGGACGGCAAGAAAATCAGTCCCATCGAAGTCAAATCATCCGGATATAAAACCCACGCATCACTGGACGCGTTCGCCGGTAAGTTCCATTCCAGAATCGGCAGACAATATCTCATCTATACCAAGGACCTTCGCAAGGACGGTCCCATCACCTGTGTCCCCGCATACATGTGTGGACTGTTGTGAACCTCCGCATCCACGGGCATGGGACCGCTTGAAGGAGGAGACGATTGTGACGCTATGACGACGCGTGGCCACGTCAGCGACGAGGTCTCTTCCAGTGTCGGTGACGGTAGGTGAGGCGCAGGCCGATGATGCGCACTATCAGGCGCTGAACGCCTACGCTGACAAGCGCCTTGATAAGTGCGTGTTTGGCGA
>JAIJEI010000049.1 GCA_022739095.1 Bifidobacterium sp. | reverse complement strand
GAGAACTACCGCCTGAACCTGCAGTTCTTCTCCTTCCGCCGCGCCGCCAACAAGATCAAGTACCTCGCCGGCTCCGAATCCGGCATGGCCGCCTGGATCTCCGACACCACGCCGGAACTCATCGCCAAGCGCTTCCACGAGCTCGGCTCCATCGACATCGCCGACTGATAGAAAGAAAACATCAATGACTGCTGTTGAATTCATTGAGCCGCTGACCCATGAGGAAGGCGTCTCGCAAGCTACCAAGCTGTTCGTCGACACCTACGGCGCTGCGCCCGAGGGCGTGTGGGCTGCTCCGGGCCGCGTGAACCTGATCGGTGAGCACACCGACTACAACGCCGGCCTGTGCCTGCCGATCGCTCTGCCGCACCGCACCTTCATCGCCCTGAAGCCGCGCGAAGACACCAAGGTTCGCGTCGTCTCCGACGTGGCTCCCGACAAGGTCGCCGAGGCTGATCTCGATGGCCTCAAGGCCCGTGGCGTGGACGGCTGGTCCGCCTACCCGACCGGTGTGGCCTGGGCGTTGCGTCAGGCTGGTTTCGACAAGGTCAAGGGCTTTGATGCCGCCTTCGTTTCCTGCGTGCCGCTGGGCTCCGGCCTGAGCTCCTCCGCCGCCATGACCTGCTCCACCGCTCTGGCTCTGGACGACGTGTACGGCCTTGGCTACGGCGATTCCGACGCCGGACGCGTGACCCTGATCAACGCCGCCATCAAGTCCGAGAACGAGATGGCCGGCGCCTCCACCGGCGGTCTTGACCAGAACGCTTCCATGCGTTGCGCCGAAGGCCACGCGCTGCTGCTTGACTGCCGCCTGGAGCTGACCCCGCTGGAGAACGTCTCCCAGCAGGAGTTCGACCTCGACAAGTACAACCTCGAGCTGCTTGTGGTCGATACCCAGGCTCCGCACCAGCTCAACGATGGCCAGTACGCTCAGCGTCGCGCCACCTGCGAGGAAGCCGCCAAGATTCTCGGCGTGGCCAACCTGCGCGTGACCGCCGACGGCATCTCCAAGGCCGATGACCAGTTCCAGGCCCTCAAGGAAACGCTTGACGCCCTGCCTGACGAGACCATGAAGAAGCGCGTGCGCCACGTCGTCACCGAAATCGAGCGCGTGCGTTCCTTCGTGCGTGCCTTCGCTCAGGGCGACATCAAGGCCGCGGGCCGTCTGTTCAACGCTTCCCACGATTCGCTGGCCGCCGACTACGAGGTCACCGTCCCCGAGCTGGACATCGCCGTGGACGTGGCCCGCAAGAATGGTGCCTACGGTGCGCGTATGACCGGCGGCGGCTTCGGCGGCTCCATCATCGCTCTGGTCGATAAGGGTCGTTCCCAGGAAGTCGCTCAGAAGATCGCCGACGAATTCGAAAAGCAAGGCTTCCACGCGCCGCGCGCCCTGGCCGCGTATGCAGCGCCGAGCGCCTCGCGCGAAGCGTAAAGCCAAGCAGCGCCGAGACAGATCGGCTCAATGGCGGGTGCCTTCCCTATACTTGGGTAGTCACCCGCTTTTTGTATACGACCAGGGAGAACCATGAACAAGGCAATCATCACCGTCGTCGGTCAGGACACCGTCGGCATCATCGCGCGAGTCTGCACCTACCTGTCCCAGCACAACGTTAACGTGCTCGACATCTCGCAGACCATCATCGACGGTTACTTCAACATGATGATGATTGTCGACTACGCCAACGCGGACAAGGACTTCGGCGCGATGGTCGGCAACCTTGAGGACCTCGGCGACGACATCGGCGTGCGCATCCGCTGCCAGCGTGAGGAAATCTTCACCAAGATGCACCGTATTTGAGGCGGCCCGCCCCGCAGGCCGACTCACGCGAGGAGGTGGAAAGCCCGGTGGGCTTTCCACTGACGGAGCCATCCTTATCCCTCTGATGAGGGTGACCGCCAAACTAGTCTTTAAATATCCTGTAAGGAACAAACCATGCTGAACATCATGGAGGTCCACGAGACCAATCAGATGATCGAGCAGGAGAAGCTCGACGTCCGCACCATCACCATGGGCATCTCGTTGCTCGACTGCGCCTCGGACGATGTCGACAAGACCTGCGACAACATCTACCGCAAGATCACCACCTATGCCAAGGACCTCGTTCCCACCGGCAAGGCCATCGAACGCGACTACGGCATCCCGATCGTCAACAAGCGCATCACCGTCACCCCGATCTCGCTGGTCGGTGCCAGCTCCTGCAAGACGAGCGAGGACTTCGTCAAGATCGCCCACGCACTTGACAAGGCAGCCAAGGAAGTCGGCGTCGACCTGATCGGCGGCTACTCCGCACTCGTCTCCAAGTCCATGACCCCGGCCGAGGAGCTGCTCATCCGCTCCCTGCCGCAGGCTCTCTCCGAGACCGACATCGTCTGCTCGTCCGTGAACGTCGGCTCCACCAAGACCGGCATCGACATGAACGCGGTCGAACTGCTCGGCCACATCATCAAGGACGTCGCCGAGCGCACCGCCGACAGCGACTCCTACGGCTGTGTCAAGTTCGTGGCCTTCTGCAACGTGCCCGACGACAACCCGTTCATGGCCGGCGGCTTCCACGGCGTCACCGAAGGCGACGCGGTCATCAACGTCGGCGTCTCCGGCCCCGGCGTGGTCTCCTGCGCGCTTGATGCGGCCAAGGGCAAGGACTTCGAGTCCCTGTGCGAGACCATCAAGCGCACCGCGTTCAAGATCACGCGCGTCGGCCAGCTTGTGGCCCAGGAAGCATCCCGCCGCCTTGGCATTCCATTTGGCATCATCGACCTGTCGCTCGCCCCGACCCCGGCCGTGGGCGACTCCGTGGGCGAAGTGCTGGAGAAGATCGGCCTCGAACAGGTCGGCGCTCCCGGCACCACAGCGGCGCTCGCCATGCTCAACGACCAGGTCAAGAAGGGCGGCATCATGGCGTCCTCCTACGTGGGCGGCCTGTCTGGCGCGTTCATTCCAGTCTCCGAAGACAAGAACATGATCGACGCGGCTTCTTCCGGTTGCCTGACCATCGAGAAGCTCGAAGCCATGACCTGCGTGTGCTCGGTGGGCCTCGACATGATTGCCATCCCCGGCGACACCTCCGCCGCCACCATTTCCGGCATGATTGCCGACGAGGCCGCCATCGGTATGGTCAACCAGAAGACCACCGCCGTGCGCGTGATCCCCGTGGCGGGCAAGGGCGTCGGCGAAATGGCGAACTTCGGCGGCCTCATGGGCTACGCGCCCATCATGCCGGTCAACCAGACCAGTTGCGAGGCCTTCGTGACCCGTGGTGGCCGCATCCCCGCGCCGATTCACAGCTTCAAGAACTGATCCGATAGGGTATCTGCCTTCAAAGAGGTACCTATATACGGAAACCCCGAGTATGAGTGTTGGAATATCAACACTCATACTCGGGGTTTCTTGATTGAACTACCCCTTTGAAGGCAGATAGCATTCTGCAAACGCTCGAATGTACCCCTTTGAAGGCAGATGGCACTCCGCGAGAGGCCGAATGCACCTCTTTGAAGGTGGATGTGGGCTTCGATAGACTGATTGCAATCTTCTTGGAGGGGCATTTGCTCTTCGAAGGCTGATTCCATGATTTTTGAATGTGTACTTCCGTTTCAAGGGGCTGATATATATGAAGACCCCGAGTACAAGCATTGATATTTCAACGGCCATACTCGGGGTCTCGTCCTTTGACAGCCCCTTGAAGCGGCAGTAGACCTCCGGCGGATGCCAAATCAGCCCCTCGAAACGCAGATAGCCTTATATTCAGCGTTCATCACTGCGCGAAGCTCAGTGTTTCCGCTCTCGCGCCTGTCGGTGTTCGTTCGGCGTCGCTACTCGAAGGCCCACCGGGCCTTTTCCTCAGCGCCCGCCCGCAAAATTGAGCTGGCGCCAGGCTTCGTAGATGGCGATGGATGCGCAGCTGGTGAGGTTCAGGGAGCGCAGGGACGGGCGCATGGGCAGTCGCACCTGTTCGGCCACATGCGGGCCCTCCATGATGTCCATCGGGTCGGGGATGTCACCGGGCTCGGGACCGAACAGCAGGATGTCGGTCGGCTTGTATTCCACCTCGGTGTACAGCTTGGTGGCGTGCGCGGTGAACGCGATGATGCGCGAATTGGGCATCGACTCCACCAGATTGTCGAAATTCGGGTGCAACACCACGTGGGCCATGTCATGGTAGTCGAGCCCCGCGCGGCGCAGCTTGGTATCGCGCAGGTTGAAGCCCAACGGCTCCACCAGATGCAGAATCGTGCCGGTCACTGCGCACAGGCGGATGGCCGAACCGGTGTTGCCGGGAATACGCGGCGAGTAATAGCACAGATGCGGCGTCACGGTTTCGGTGGCGGCGGCCTTCTCGGCCGAAAGCATCGCGTCCACTACGGAGATCGGGTTGCCGTGTGCGTCGGTCACCAGCTCGTCCGGCCCGTAATTCGACTTGCGATAGCCGTATTCGAACATCTTCTCGACTTTGGTTTCGGGATTGGCTGGATTCGGTGTGCTCTGGGGGTTGTGTTTTGCCTCGTTCGTCATAGCTGCTAAGAATAAGAACGATGAACGACACAGCAATTTCTTTGCGATTGGGAGCATGGTGGGAGGCCAATGCGCGCGACCTGCCATGGCGCTTCGGCCGGGCCACGCCGTGGGGCGTGCTGGTGTCTGAGGTCATGAGCCAGCAGACGCAGATGAGCCGTGTGGTGCCGTACTGGACCGACTGGATGGAACGTTGGCCCGACGCCCGTGCGCTCTCGGAGGCCCCCAAGGCCGAGGTGATTACCGCATGGGGTCGGCTCGGCTATCCACGCCGCGCATTGCGCTTGCAGGAATGCGCCCGCGTGGTGGCCGAAGATTACGCCGACAAACTGCCGCGCACGTATGGCGAACTCACTGCATTGCCCGGCATCGGAGATTACACCGCCTCCGCGGTGATGAGCTTTGCGTTCGGCGAACGAATTGCCGTGATCGATACCAACATTCGCCGCGTGCTGAGCCGTGTGTTCCTTGGCGTCGAATCGCGCGGGGGAGCGGCCAGCCCGGCCGAACGTGCGCTGGCGAACCGCATGCTGCCCAAAGACGAGATTCTCGGATGCGATGCCGGTAGCGCCGAACATGCCGTGAACAGCACTATCCGTGGCGGCAAACGCTCCCGACTGCATCGTGGCGAGCGCCCATCGGTCACGTGGAACCAGTCGGTGATGGAACTGGGCGCGGTGATCTGCACGGCCAAGTCGCCGTTATGCGACACCTGCCCGATTGCCGACGATTGCGCATTCCTCAAGGCCGGCCGCCCCGGACTGGGGGAGCGCCGCACCCGCCCACGCCAACGATTCCAAGGCACGGATCGACAGGTGCGCGGTCTGGTCCTCGCCGCGCTGCGCGAACTTCCCGCTGGAGCCACGCTGCCTAGGGAAGATGCCGACAAGCTTTGGAAGGACCAGATTCAGCTTGCCGCCTGCATCGCCAGCCTTGACGATGACGGCCTGATCGAGATTCTGGACGGCGGCCTGCGACTACCCAGCTGACATTGTGAAAAATGGTGGGCTCCCCAAGCGTGTATGGGTGTGGTGACCGTAGACTGGAAGAGTTATGGCAGTGCAGAGGAACACATCAGGCGCGAGAACGGCACGCGGAGCCGACACCGGGGCCAATGGGTCATCCGGCGGGCTCTCCCAGAACAACCGTTCCGGCAAGCCACGCAAGCGCAGGATCAGCAAAAAGCAGCAGGCCATCTATCGTCGCCGGCGTATCGTGGCCGGTACGGTGTTGCTGCTGATAATCGCGCTGATTGTATTCTGCGTGTACAGCCTTGGCCGGGGTATCGGTGCCGTGAACACGATGATTCACCATGACGAGGTGTATGCGATTTCCCGCGACGCCACGCCGGCGCCGAAGAAAGTCAGCAACGTCAAGGATTGCTCGGCCAGTGATGTGACATTGCAGCTTTCCGCGGCCTCCCAATCCGTGCCGGTAGGAGGATCGCTTGATTTCACCGCGACCATCGTGCACGAGGGGTCAGGCAACTGTTTGGTGGACGGGTCCGATTCCGGCCGTGTGCTCACCATTACTTCCGGTCAGGAAACGATTTACAAGTCCGATGTGTGCCCGGCGGATTCACGTCTGCTGCTGATGGCCAAGGGTGATAAGGACGTTCAGAAGGTCACGTGGAATACCAATGCGAACGCCACGCTCACCGAATGCACGGATGAGTCGGATTGGGCCAAGGTCAATGCGGGAACGTACGTGGCGCAGTTGAGTTTGAAGGATCATCCGAAGGTGAAGAGCGATCCGGTGACGTTTACGGTGGGGTAGGACCTGCGGTTGGTGTTTGGACGCTGGGTTTCTCCCAGTCTCGCTCCGCTTGACAGCTCCCTCGTCAGAGGGAGCTAAAGATGTCCTCGCATATCAGTACTCTTTCGACTCCACATGAGGTGTGTCATATTGCGGGCATGCCGTCGACAATGAAGCGTCCGCATAGGCATATGGTGGCCATGCCGGCGCTCCCAGGGGAATTACCACATATTAGCGAGCGATAAGGAACGTCCATTGGCTACTGAGTCTACGACGAACACCACCATCATCATCGCACGCGCCGACCAGCATGACATTGATCTGCACAAGGCGTCGGATCGCGTGAACTTCGGTTCCATCAAGGAACCCATCGATGTGCCCTACCTGCTGGGCGTGCAGACCGACAGCTTTGATTGGCTGATTGGCTCCGACCGCTGGAAGAAGCGCGTCGAAGAGGATGAGGCTAACGGCACCAACACCGTGGCCCACACCTCCGGTCTCGATGAGGTCTTCAACGAGATCTCCCCGATCGAGAACTTTGCACAGACCATGTCCCTGACCTTCTCGGACCCGTACTTCGAGGAGCCGCGCCACACCGTGCAGGAGTGCAAGGAGAAGGATTACACCTACTCCGCTCCGCTGTACGTGAACGCCGAATTCGAGAACGGCGACACCGGCGAGATCAAGTCCCAGACCGTGTTCATGGGCGACTTCCCGCTGCAGACCCCGCACGGCACCTTCATCATCGGCGGCACCGAGCGAGTCATCGTCTCCCAGCTCGTGCGTTCCCCGGGCGTCTACTTCGACCGCCAGCAGGACCGCACCTCCGATAAGGAAGTCTTCGGCGCGAAGATCATCCCGAGCCGCGGTGCATGGCTCGAGTTCGAGATCGACAAGAAGGATCAGCCGCAGGTGCGCGTGGACCGCAAGCGCAAGCAGTCCGCCATCGTGTTCCTCATGGCCATCGGCATGACCAAGTCCGAGATCGCCCAGGCCTTCAAGGACTACCCGCTGGTGCTCGACGCACTGGAGAAGGAAACCCTCGAGGCCCAGGACGAGGCCCTCGTCGACCTCTACCGCAAGATTCGTCCGGCCGACACCCCGACCCCCGAGGCCGGCAAGAACCTGCTGGACTCCTTCTACTTCAACACCAAGCGCTACGATCTGGCCCGCGTCGGCCGCTACAAGATCAACCGCAAGCTGGGTGTCGAGGCCGATTTCAACGACCGTTCCCTCCACCAGGAAGACATCATCGCCACGATCAAGTACCTGGTGGCCCTGCACGACGGTGCGGCGACCTTCCCGGGCAAGCGCAACGGCGAAGACGTTGACCTGCGCGTGGATGTCGACGATATCGATCACTTCGGCAACCGTCGTGTCCGCCAGGTCGGCGAGCTGATTCAGAACCAGCTGCGTACCGGTCTGAGCCGTATGGAGCGCGTGGTGCGCGAGCGTATGACCATTCAGGATGCCGAGGCCATCACCCCGCAGTCCCTGATCAACATCCGCCCGGTGAACGCCACCATCAAGGAGTTCTTCGGCACTTCCCAGCTCTCCCAGTTCATGGATCAGAACAACCCGCTGTCCGGTGTGACGAACAAGCGTCGTCTTTCCGCACTGGGCCCCGGCGGTCTGTCCCGCGACCGCGCCTCCATGGAGGTGCGCGACGTGCACCCGTCCCACTTCGGCCGTATGTGCCCGATCGAGTCCCCTGAAGGCCCGAACATCGGTCTGATCGGCTCCCTGGCGACCTTCGGCCGCGTCAACCCGTTCGGCTTCATCGAGACCCCGTACCGCAAGGTCGCCAACGGCCATGTGACCGACGAGGTCGAGTACATGACCGCTGACCGCGATCTTGACCACGTCATCGCCCAGGCCAACCAGGAGCTCGACGAGAACGGCAACTTCGTCTCCAAGTCCGCCCTTGCCCGAGTCGGCGAGGAAGAGGCGGTCGATGTGCCGGTGAGCTCCGTGGATTACATGGACGTCTCCCCGCGTCAGATGGTCTCCCTCGGCGCCTCCCTGATTCCGTTCCTGGAGCATGATGAGGGCCACCGTGCACTGATGGGTACCAACATGCAGCGTCAGGCCGTGCCGCTGATCGAATCCGAGCGCCCGCTGGTGGGCACCGGCTCCGAATGGCGCGCCGCCAACGACTCCGGCGACGTCATCAAGTCCGAGAAGGACGGTGTGGTCACCTACGTGTCCGCCGACCTGATCCGCGTGATGAACGACGACGGCACCACCAGCTCCTACAAGCTGGCCAAGTTCCAGCGCTCCAACCAGACCACCTGCTACAACCAGCGCCCGATCGTCCACGACGGCGAGCGTGTGGAAGCCGGCTCGGTTATGGCCGACGGCCCCGCCATCCAGAACGGCGACTTGGCCCTGGGCAAGAACCTGCTCATCGCCTTCATGCCGTGGAATGGCTACAACTACGAGGATGCTGTGATCATCTCCCAGCGCCTCGTGCAGGACGACACCCTCTCCTCCATCCACATCGAGGAGTACGAGATCGACGCCCGCGAAACCAAGCTGGGCGCCGAGGAGATCACCCGCGACCTGCCGAACGTCGGTGAAGACGCCGTGGCCAACCTCGACGAGCGCGGCATCATCCGCATCGGCGCCGAGGTCGAGGCCGGCGACATCCTGGTCGGTAAGGTCACCCCGAAGGGCGAGACCGAGCTGACCCCGGAGGAGCGCTTGCTTCGCGCCATCTTCGGCGAGAAGTCCCGCGAGGTGCGCGACACCTCCCTGCGCGTGCCCCACGGCGAGACCGGTACCGTCATCGGCGTCAAGGAGATCACCCGTGAGGATGCCGAGGAGGACGGCGACGAGCTGCCCAACGGCGTTAACCAGATGATCCGCGTCTACATCGCCCAGCACCGTAAGATCACGGTGGGCGACAAGCTCTCCGGCCGCCACGGCAACAAGGGTTGCATCTCCCGCATCCTGCCCGAGGAAGACATGCCGTTCCTCGCGGACGGTACCCCGGTCGACATCATGCTGAACCCGCTGGGTGTGCCTTCCCGAATGAACCTCGGCCAGGTGCTCGAACTGCACCTCGGCTGGATCGCCCACTCCGGTTGGGACATCTCTTTGGATTCGAATCTGGAAGCCGAGTGGAAGAAGCTGATTCCGTCCGGTGCCGAGAAGGCCGAGCCGGGCACCCCGGTTGCCACCCCGGTGTTCGACGGTGTCAAGCCCGAGGTCCTGAAGGGCCTGCTGTCCACCACGCTGCCGAACCGCGACGGCGACCGTCTGGTCGGCCCCGACGGCAAGGCCACCCTGTTCGATGGCCGTACCGGTGAGCCGTACACCAAGCCGATTTCCGTTGGCTACATGTACATGCTGAAGCTGCACCACCTGGTCGACGACAAGATTCACGCTCGCTCCACTGGCCCGTACTCCATGATCACCCAGCAGCCGCTCGGTGGTAAGGCCCAGTTCGGTGGCCAGCGCTTCGGCGAGATGGAGGTGTGGGCCCTTGAGGCCTATGGTGCCGCCTACACGCTGCACGAGATGATGACCACCAAGTCCGATGACGTCGACGGCCGCGTGCGCGTCTACGGTGCCATCGTCAAGGGCGATAACCTGCCGCCGGCAGGTATCCCTGAGTCGTTCAAGGTGCTCCTGAAGGAAATGCAGTCCCTGTCCCTGAACGTCGAAGTGCTCAACGCCGAAGGCGTGGCCATCGACATGAAGGATGAGGACGACGATCCGGCCAGCTCCGCTGACGATCTCGGCTTCAACATTGGTGCCCGCCCCGACGCGGCCGCCAAGGAAGACCAGAAGGTCGAAGAGTCCGAATACCAGTGATCCCTCGGGCTGCATGCGGTCAATGCGCCGCGTGCAGCCCCGCCAACGTGGAATAAATAACGTACAGAGACCTTCCCGGTTTGCACTACCCCTCAGTCAGCCTTGGCTGACGGCTCCCCTGACAAGGGGAGCTTGGGAAGGTCTCAAGAACAGAAACGGATTAACAAGTGCTGGACGTCAACACATTTGACAAGATTCGCATCGGCCTTGCCACCGCCGATGACATCCGTGGTTGGAGCCACGGTGAGGTCAAGAAGCCTGAAACCATCAACTACCGTACGCTGAAGCCCGAGAAGGACGGTCTGTTCGGCGAACAGATCTTCGGCCCGACCCGTGACTGGGAGTGCGCCTGCGGCAAGTATAAGCGCGTGCGCTTCAAGGGCATCGTCTGCGAGCGATGCGGCGTCGAAGTGACCCGCAGCCGCGTGCGTCGTGAGCGCATGGGCCACATCGAGCTCGCCGCTCCGGTGACGCACATCTGGTTCTTCAAGGGTGTGCCTTCCCGCCTCGGCTACCTGCTGAACGTCACCCCGAAGGATCTGGAGCGCGTGATCTACTTCGCCTCCTACATGGTCACCGAGGTGAACGAGGACGAGCGCCACAACGATCTGCCTGGCCTGCAGGACGAGTTCGATTCCGAGATCAAGCGCCTTGAGCAGCGCCGTGACTCCGACATCGAAGCCCGCGCCAAGAAGGTCGAAGAGGATCTCGCCGCCTTGGATCAGGCCGGCGAGGCCAAGGGCCCGGCCCGCACCAAGCTGCGTAACGGTGCCGAGCGCGATATGGCCGCCATCCGCACCCGCTACAACGACCAGATCGCCCGTGTGGACGCTGTCTTCGACAAGTTCAAAAAGCTCAAGCCCGGCGACATGGTCGACGACGTGGACCTGTGGCGCGAGATGCAGGACCGCTACGGCGATTACTTCGACGGCTGCATGGGCGCCGAAGCCATAAAGAAGCGCCTGCAGTCCCTCGACCTGGAGACCATCTCCAAGGAACTGCGCGAGGAGATCAAGGACGCTTCCGAGCAGCGTAAGACCAAGGCCCTGAAGCGCCTCAAGGTCGTCAACGCCTTCCTGACCACCGGCAACAAGCCGGAGGCCATGGTGCTCGACGTGATCCCGGTCATCCCGCCGGACCTGCGCCCGATGGTCCAGCTCGACGGTGGCCGCTTCGCCACCTCCGACCTCAACGACCTGTACCGCCGTGTGATCAACCGTAACAACCGTCTGAAGCGACTGATCGAGCTCGGCGCCCCCGAGATCATGCTCAACAACGAAAAGCGCATGCTCCAGGAAGCCGTCGACTCCCTGTTCGACAACGGCCGTCGTGGTCGTCCGGTCACCGGTGCCTCCAACCGTCCGCTGAAGTCCCTGTCCGACATGCTTAAGGGTAAGCAGGGTCGTTTCCGTCAGAACCTGCTCGGTAAGCGCGTCGACTACTCCGGCCGTTCCGTGATCGTGGTCGGCCCATCCCTGCGCATGCACCAGTGCGGTCTGCCGAAGCCGATGGCCCTCGAGCTGTTCAAGCCGTTCGTCATCAAGCGCCTTGTGGACCTCAACTACGCGCAGAACATGAAGTCCGCCAAGCGTCTCGTGGACCGCGGCGACGCCGAAGTGTGGGGCGTGCTCGAGGAGGTCATCTCCGAGCACCCCGTGCTGCTCAACCGTGCACCTACGCTGCACCGTCTGGGTATTCAGGCATTCGAGCCGATCCTGGTGGAAGGCAAGGCCATCCACCTGCCGCCGCTGGCCTGCGCCGCCTTCAACGCCGACTTCGATGGTGACCAGATGGCAGTCCACCTGCC
>JAIJEI010000048.1 GCA_022739095.1 Bifidobacterium sp. | reverse complement strand
GCGCAGCAGGCTCATCCACGTGCGAGACGCGAATTGTGGGGCAGATACCCGCCGAATACAGCACGTCACGGCGAGGCTTGGACTTGGAAGCAAGAATTAACGGAATAGACATGACTGAAGTCCTTATGCTCCCGCTGACGGGAGCCTTCTCCTCGACTTAGCGACGCTCGATTTCGACGCCGGCGGTGTTGATGGGCAGGTGAAGCACACGCCAATGACCGGAAGCAAGCTGCTCCGATGCGATCTGGTCGATGGCTTCGCGGGCGTTGCCGTAGTGCAGCACGAGCACGCAGGGGCCGGCACCGGAGACGGCGGCGGCATAGCCCTTGGAGCGGAAGAGCGCGATGAGCTCGGTTGACGGCGGCATCAGGGCACCGCGATACGGCTGGTGCAGCTTGTCCTGCGTGGCGGTGAACAGCAGCGCGTTGGACTGGGCCTGAGCGGCCGCGAGCTCGTCGGCGAACGCCGATTCACGGGTTCCGTCAGCGCAAGCGCACGTATCGGTATCCTGGGCAGAAGCGGCGACACCGGACTTGCCCTGCTGGGCGGCCTGGGCCAGCACCACGGGATTCATCGCAGCGGGCAGCAGACCCACGCGGGACACGTTGTAGACGGCGTCCTTGTATGGCAGTTCCCTAGGCAGCGCCTGACGGGCCTTCTCGGTGGACAGCTCATAGTCGGGCACGAACACGGCCGCGGTGATGGACGGATCCACCGGATAGTTGACGGCGTGGAAGCCGCCGTGCAGCGGTTCACCGCCGGGAACGGCGACCGAGCCGACGCCTTCCGCGGTTTCGAAGTCCCAAGAGACGGTCAGGCCGCCGAACACAGCCGGAGCCACATTGTCCGGGTGGCCTTCAATCTGGGCGGCCATATCGAAGATGGCCGGACGGTTGAGGTCACCGGTCTGGGCGAAGGCCGCGGCGGCGGCGATGCCGGCCACGATGGCTTCGGCGGAAGAGCCCATGCCACGAGCCTGAGGGATGTTGTTGGTCGCTTCCAGCGTGAAGCCGAGCCGGCCGAGGCCGAACGTGGCACAGGCACGGCGGAAGGTGGAGACCACGAGGTGGGTTTCGTCGCGTGGGAGGGTGTCGGCACCCTCGCCGTGGATGATCACGTGGGCGATGCCGTCGTCTGGGTCGTCGTTGAGCGTGAAAGTGAGCTCGTCATGGTAGTCGAGCGCCAGGCCCACGGTATCGAAGCCGGAGCCGAGGTTGGCGGACGTGGCGGGCACGCGCACGTGAACGCTATTGCAGATTGGATTCATGGTTGTTCCTTGAAAACGAGCTCCCCGTGTCAGGGGAGCTCAGATTTGTCAGTCCAGCACGCGCAGGATGGACGGGTCGCCGGTGACGAAGTCGAGCGCCTGCACGGCCTTGACGGTGTTGCGTAGGGTTTCCTCGTCGGTCAGGTGGGTCACGACGCGCAGCTGCTGGATCTCGCCGTCGTAGCCGGGGTCGGTCATGGTGGGCTTCAAGTCCTGGTTCACACCGTTGATGGAGACGCCGTTCTTGGCGAACTCGGCGGCGATGGCAGCCAGCACGCCCGGCTTGTCGTGAATCAGGAAGCGCACGGCGAATGCAGCCTTGGAGGCGGTAATCGGAGCCTTCGGCAAATTCTTGTACAGCGGGATGGCCGGGCCGGTGCAGCCGGCGGTGATGTGACGGGCTTCGGTCACCACGTCGCCCACAACGGCGGAGGCGGTCGGCGCGCCACCGGCACCACGGCCGTAGAACATGAGGTCGTCGGCGGCCTCGGCCTTGACGAACACGGCGTTGAAGGAGCCGTGCACGGAGGCCAGCGGGTGGTTCTCGTCGATCAGGGCCGGGTAGACTCGGGCGGAAACGCCAGCCTCGCCGTTCTCGACCACGGCGAGCAGCTTGATGACCTTGTGTTCGGCGGTGGCTGCGGCGATGTCGTCGGCGGTGATCTTGGTGATGCCTTCGACGGACACGTCGTCGATGGTCACGGAGGTATGGAAGCCGAGGGTGGCCATGATGGCGGCCTTGTTGGCGGCGTCGTAGCCTTCGACGTCGCCGGTCGGGTCGGCCTCGGCGTAGCCTTTGGCCTGGGCGTCCCTCAGGACGTCATCAAACTGGAGACCCTTGGTGGTCATCTCGTCGAGGATGTAGTTGGTGGTGCCGTTGACGATGCCGAGCATGCTGGTCACCCTGTCGCCGACCAGGGATTCGCGCAACGGCCGCAGGAACGGGATCGCGCCGCCCACGGCGGCTTCGAAGTAGATGTCGACGCCTTTGGCTTCGGCGGCGGCGTAGATCTCGGGACCGTATTTGGCCAGCAACGCCTTGTTGGCGGTGACCACGGAGGCACCGGATTCGATGGCGGCCAGCACGAATTCACGGGCCGCGGTGGTGCCTCCGATGAGTTCGATGACGATGTCCGAGTTGGCGGCCACGCTCATGGTGTCGGTGGTGACGATGGACTGGTCGATCCATGGGAACGCCTCGGTGGCCTTCGGATGGCGGCACGCGACGCCGGTGAGCTCGATCGGACGGCCGATGCGAGCGGACAGTTCGTCCTTCTGCTCGACGATCAGACGCGCCGTCTGGGAGCCAACGGTGCCGGCGCCGATCAGGCCGACGCGAATCGGGGTTTCGTCGTTGTGAGCCAATTCAGGATCCTTCCAAAAAGTTTTCTATATCCCACCGCTATTTTACGGATTATTTCCGGCAGTGCGGGCTTTCTCTCACTCGCTGACGTCGAGGCTGAGTAGGTCGTCTACAGTCTGGCGGCGGAGCATGACGTGTGCACCGGACTCGCTGACGGCGACCACCGCAGGAATCAGCGCCTGATTGTAATTGCTGGCCATGGTGCGGCCGTATGCGCCGGTGACCGGCACGGCGAGAATGTCGCCACGCTTCAAATCGGCGGGCAACTGCACCTCGTGAACCACGATGTCGCCGGATTCGCAGTGCATGCCGCACACGCGCGCCAGCATCGTCTCGGCGGAACCTGTGCGATTCGCCAGACGCGCGGTGTAGTCGGCACCGTAAAGTGCCGGACGAATGTTGTCGGACATGCCGCCATCCACGGACACGTACACGCGCTCGGCAATCGGGTTGCCGGCACTGTCTTTGACATCAGACAAGTACACGTGCTTGATGGTGCCCACGCGGTACAGGGTTACGCCGGCGGGTGCCACGATGTAACGGCCCGGCTCGAAGCTGATGGCCGGCGCGGGCATGCCGAGCGCGCGGTTGGTGCTGTTGACCGCATCTGCCAAGCGAGTGAGTTCCACATCAATGTCCATTGAATCTTCGCCATCGGTGTAGGCCACGGAGTAGCCGCCGCCGAGGTCGATTTCGGGCAGGATGTAGGCGTCGGTGGCCCACAGGGTCTTGCGCAGCAGCATCATGCGCTTGGCCGCGTGAATGAAGGCGTCCGCATCGTGGATGTTGGAGCCGATGTGCGAGTGGGCACCGACCAGTTCGAGTACATCCTGGTTGGCGAGGATGGTCTTGAGCACGGCGATGGATGGACCGTCCGCAATGGCTTCCATCGCGGCGGCCAACGCCTTGTCCGTATCGGAGACTTCCTCGTGGCTCAGGTCGTACGGGTACTTGACGTCGTAGTGCAGCTCGCGCTCTGATTTCTCGGTCTTTTCCGCGCCGCTTTCCGGGGAATGCGTCGCAGAGATACGCGCGTTGGCAGCGGCGGGCGTCACGTCTTTGAGGTCGTTCAGCACGTCAAGCACGGCGGCGTCGGCCCCGGCGGCCAGCAGCGGCACGCCGAACTTCTGGTCCTCGTGCGCGGTGGAGATGTACTCGTGGCCGCCGGCGTGGACGCCGACGGTGACGCGCAGCATCACGCGGGCGCGTTTGCCGAGCTTGCGGGCGATGGCAGCAACGCGCTCCGGCTCGTCAGGCTCGTCGATCACGATTTTGGCGAAGCCCTGTTCGATGGCCAGCGCGATTTCCTCATCGGACTTGTTGTTGCCGTGCAACACCAGACGACGTCCGGGAACTCCAGCGGCGAGGGCGATTTTCATCTCGCCCATCGTGCAGGTGTCCACAAACATGCCGGCCTCGGTGACCAATCGCACGACTTCTTTGGACAGAAACGCCTTGCCGGCAAAGCTCACGTGCGTAGTGGAGGTGTTGAATGCTTCGGCGGCAGCGCGCACGAAGTGCCTGGCACGTGCGACTACTTCATCAGTGTCGATGAGATAGAGCGGCGAACCGAACTCGTCAAGCAGCGATTCGGCGGTACGACCGTGGAATGTAATGGCACCGTCGGCATTCACAGCCGTGGCAGCCAGCCAAATTGGAGAAATAGCATTCATCACATCTGCTCCGGGGCGGTGACGCCGAGGAGGTCGAGGCCGTTGGCGATGACCTGCTGGACGGCGTCGTTGAGCTTCAGGCGGGCGGCGGCACGGGCCGGCTCCGGGTTCTTGACGATCTCCAAGGCCTTGCGAGCCTCGTCGTCGCCACGGGTTTCCGGATCGGTCAGGGCCATCGGCACCACGCGCTCCACGTTGTACCACTTGTGATAGGTGGCGGCCAGCTCTTCGAGGTAACGGGCCACCTTGTGCGGCTGGCGGTCGTCAGCCGCAGTGGCGAGCACGCTCGGGAACTGGGCGAGGGCGGCGAGCACTTCGCCGTCGGCCTCGGTGTCGAGCAGGGCCAGGTCGGCACCCTCGTAGCTGATGCCGGCGGCGGCTGCGTTGCGGTCCACGTTCTTGGAGCGGGCGTGTGCGTACTGCACGTAGTACACCGGATTGTCGTTGGTGTGCGAGGCGAGCAGGGCCAGGTCGATGTCGAAGTTCTGGTTGTAATCGGAGCGGGCCAGCGAGTAGCGGGCGGCGTCCACGCCGACCACGGAGACCAGGTCGTCGATGGTCACGACGTTGCCGGCGCGCTTGGACATGCGCACGGGCTTGCCATCCTTCATTACATTGACCAGCTGGCCGATGAGGATCTGCATGTTCTTGCCGGGCTCGTCGCCAAAGGCCGCGCACATGGCCATCATGCGGCCGATGTAGCCGTGGTGGTCGGCGCCAAGCATGTAGATGGCCACGTCAGCCGGGTTTTCGGCGCGGTGACGCTTGTCCCAGTAGTAGGCGATGTCGGCGGCGAAGTAGGCGAACTCACCATTGGACTTGATGATCACACGGTCCTTGTCGTCGCCGTGCTTGGTGGATTCAAACCAAGTGGCGCCGTCCTTGTCGAAGATGTCGCCGCGAGACTTGAGCTCTTCGATGGCGGCATCGACCTTGCCGTCGGCGTACAGGCTGTTCTCATGGAACCAGACGTCGAAGTTCACGCGGAAGTCCTTCATGGACTTCTGAATCTCGTCGAACATCATCGGCACAGCGCGCTTGCGGAATTCCTCGCGCACTTCGGTATCGGCCTCGCCGAGCGGTTCGCCGTCATCGTTCAGGCCTTGATCCTGGTGGGCCAGTGCGGTCAGGTCCACGCCGTCGGACTCGGCTTCGGCCTGAACACGGGCGGCGATCTCGTTGATGTAGGCACCCTTGTAGCCGTCGCACGGGGTTTCGGTCTGGTAGCCGGCCTCACCGAGGTTGTTGGCCTCAGCCCAAGCGGCGACCAGCGACTTGGCGAAGCGGTTGATCTGCTCGCCGTGGTCGTTGAAATAGTATTCGCGCACCACCTTGGCGCCGTTGGCCTCAAGCACGCGGGCCATGGCGTCGCCGACCGCGGCCCAACGAGTGCCGCCAATGTGAATCGGACCGGTGGGATTGGCGGAAACGAACTCGAGATTCAGGGTCTGGCCGCCCAGATGGGCGTTGCGGCCGTATTCGTTGGCCTTGTTGAGGTGCTTGCCGGTGTCGGCCACGGCACCGGCGGCGAGCACGGTGTCTACCACGGCGGCGGCCGAGGCGGAGTCAAGCGTGATGTTGATGAAGCCGGGGCCGGCCACCTCGACCTTGGCGATGCCGTCGGCTTCAGCGAGCGCAGCGGCGAACGGCTCGGCCAGATCGCGCGGCTTCATGCCGGCCTTCTTGGCCAGCTGCATGGCGATGTTGGAGGCCCAGTCGCCATGCGCGCGGTCCTTCGGTCGCATCACGGCGAGCTTGTCGACGGGCGGAATCAGCTCGTCGGTCAGCGTACCGGCCTGGCCGGCGGCGACGAGGTTGTGGGCAATGCTGGAAATCAGTTCACTTAAGGCTTCAGGGCTCATTCTTCTAAGGATACTGAGAACGGCGACACTTGCGCCCTGGTTTGCCTATATGCTGCCCACTCCACTTGAAGACCTCAAGGCAGGCGTACGATTCCTCATCAGAGACCGGCCGAATGTATTCAAGCTGTTGCTGTTCGCGGCGGCGCTCAATTTTGTGCTTATCGGTTATTCCGGCGTTGGCTTCCCGTACACGATTCGCACGGTGCTCGGCTTCGACGCCACCGTCTATGGCATTGCCGATGGTCTGATCGGCGTATCCGGTGTGGCGGGCGCCTTCATCGCCGGCCTGTTCGCCGTGTTCACCGTGCTGATGGTTCCGCTCGCCAAGCAGTTCGAGGACTGACGATCGGCGCGCACGCCACATCCCGTCAGCCAGTCATATTCGTCGCCCATAATTGAATCACCGCACGAAAAGGCACGAAAGAGGTACCTATGGCCGCACTCAACCCCCAATCATTGGTCACGTTGTGGCAGATCGAACAGTATGGTTCGTTCTCCGCCACGGCCAAGGCCACGGGTTGGTCGCAGCCGGCCATCAGCCAACAGATCAAAAAGCTGGAGGCACAGTGCGGTTCGACTCTGGTGCAACGCACCTCGCATGGTGTGGAATTCACCGCCACCGGTTCGATGCTCGCCCGCCACGGCGAGGCCATCGCCGATCGGCTGGAGCGGGCGGCCCGTGAGGTTGAGGATTATCGGCATCATCGGTTTGCTCACCTGCATTTGGTGGCCCCGCCGTCAATCTGCTCTACTATCGCGGCTCGTACCGTGGTCAAGCTCAGTATGTTCACGGACATCGAGCTGAGCCTGATTCAGATGGAGCCGCCGGAGGCGATCGGTATGATTTCCCAAGGCAAGGCCGATGCCGCCGCCGTGTTCCGGTACAGCAGTATCCCGAACTTCCTGCACATCGGCGACGACCTGACTTTCCATTCGCTGGGTTACGATCCGATGCGACTGTTGGTCCGCCGTTCCGGCGACATCGCCAAACGATTCGAGGAGACCGGCGAACCTGTGCCGCTGTCCGCCGCCAAAGACGAGCATTGGATCGCCGGCTGTCCCACCTGCCGCGCAAATCTGGTGAAACTGGCCACCCGTGCCGGATTCAAACCGGATATCCGCCACTGCACGGATGATTACTGGGCCACGCAGAACCTGGTCGAGGTTGGTATGGGCGTCTCGCTGGTGCCGGCGCTCGATACGCATATCAATCTGCAAGGCGATCTGGTGGCCTGTCCCATTGCCGACGATTTCGCGGCGCGCGAGGTCGGCATCGTGACTCGTGCCGGCGACCATCGCCCCGCGCTCAGCTCGCTGCTCAAGGAGCTCGAGCGCACATCACTCAAATATTTGAGTGCCAAGTAGTCGCACGGCGATAAGCAAGCTTGCGAACGCCATCACGATTTCGGGGAGCCAGACCGGTGAGCAGCCCGTCTGCACCGGGAACAATGGCATGTTATGAACATGAACAACATTCCCCAGTCAACGACTTTGAGCAAAGCAACCGCCGGCGCCTCTTGCTTTGATGCCCGCCACATCGACGTGACGACCATCGAGGATCTGGAGCAGGTCGGTTCGGACAAATGGACCCGCTACCCCGGCTGCATCGGTGCATTTATCGCCGAGATGGATTACGGTCTGGCGCCGTGCGTGGCCGAAGCCATCGAAGAGGCCACCGAACGTGGCGCGCTCGGCTACATTCCCGACCCGTGGAAGAAGGAGGTCGCCCGCTCGTGCGCCGCATGGCAGCGCCGCTACGGCTGGGAGGTGGATCCGACGTGCATCCGCCCGGTGCCGGACGTGCTGGAGGCGTTCGAGGTGTTCCTGCGCGAGATCGTGCACGCCGGCAACTCCATCGTGGTGCCGACTCCGGCCTATATGCCGTTCCTGAGCGTGCCGCGCCTGTATGGCGTGGAGGTCCTTGAGATTCCGATGCTGTGCGCGGGCGCCGGCGAGGGCAGCGGGCGCAATGGCGAGTGGCTGTTCGATTTCGACGCCATCGAGCAGACATTCGCGAACGGCTGCCATGCCTTCGTGCTGTGCAACCCGCACAACCCGATCGGCAAGGTATTGACGCGCGAAGAAATGCTGCGATTGTCCGATCTGGCCGCAAAGTACGACGTGCGTATATTCTCCGATGAGATTCACGCGCCGTTCGTCTACCAAGGCCACACGCATGTGCCATTCGCCTCAATCAACCGGCAGACGGTCATGCAGGCTTTCACCTCCACTTCAGCCTCGAAGTCGTTCAACATTCCCGGCACCAAGTGCGCGCAGGTGATTCTCACCAATCCGGACGATCTGGAACTGTGGATGAGAAACGCGGAATGGTCCGAGCATCAGACGGCCACCATCGGCGCCATCGCCACCACCGCGGCCTACGACGGCGGCGCGGCATGGTTCGAGGGCGTGATGGCGTACATCGAGCGCAACATCGCGCTGGTCAATGAACAAATGCGCACGAGATTCGCCAAGGTGCGCTATGTGGAGCCGCAGGGCACGTATATCGCGTGGCTGGATTTCTCGCCACTGGGCATCGACGACCCGGCCGACTACTTCTTTAAGAAGGCCAATGTGGCGTTGACGGACGGTCGCGAATGCGGCGAGGTCGGGCGCGGTTGCGTGCGCATGAACTTCGCCATGCCCTACCCGCTACTGGAGGAATGCTTCGACCGCATGGCCGCCGCACTTGAGGCGGACGGGCTGTTGTAAAAATTGTGGCTCCCCTCAGAGAGGGGAGCCGGGGAACGGCCGAATTAATCGAAGTCGGCGCCGAGGGCTTCGAGTTTGCCGCGGAAGTCGGCGTAGCCTCGGTCGATCAGGCTGATGCCGTGCACGTCGGACGGGCCGGAGGCGGCCAGCGCAGCAATCAGGTGCGAGAAGCCGCCGCGCAGGTCCGGCACGTCGATGTCGCGTCCGGTCAGCGGGGTCGGGCCGAAGATCACGGCGGAATGCTTGTAGTTGCGCTGCTGGAAGCGGCACGGCAGCGAGCCTAGGCACTCGCGGTACAGCTGGATCGTGGCACCCATCTGCACGAGCGGCTTGGTGAACCCGAAACGGTTCTCGTACACCGTCTCGTGCACAATACTCAGCCCGTTGGCCTGGGTCAGGGCCACCACGAGCGGCTGCTGCCAGTCGGTCATGAAGCCAGGGTGCACGTCCGTCTCGATAGCCACGGGCTTCAAGTCCCCGCCCGGATGCCAGAAACGAATGCCCTTATCCGTCACTTCGAACTTGCCACCCACCTTGCGGAACACGTTCAGGAACGTGATCATCTCCGGCTGGGTGGCGCCCTTGACGAAGATGTCGCCGTGCGTGGCGAGCGCGGCCGACGCCCAGGACGCCGCCTCGATGCGATCCGTCAGCGACGTGTGCGTGTAGCCTTGCAGCTCCTTGACGCCTTCAATGCGGAAGGTGCGGTCCACGTCCACGGAAATGATCGCGCCCATCTTCTGCAGCACGCACACCAAGTCCATGATCTCCGGCTCGGTGGCCGCGCCCGACAGTTCGGTCCTGCCCTCGGCCAGCACGGCAGCCAGCAAGGTCTGCTCGGTGGCGCCTACCGACGGGTAGGGCAGGTGGATCTTCGCGCCGCGCAGGCCGTTGGGCGCGGTGATGTGGATGCCGTCCTTGTGCTCCTTGTCCACCGTGGCACCCAGCTTGCGCAGCGTCTCCAAGTGGAAGTCGATCGGACGGCCGCCAATCGCGCAGCCGCCCAACGCGGGAATGAACGCCTCACCCAAACGGTGCACGAGCGGGCCGGAGAACAGGATCGGGATGCGCGACGAACCGGACAGCGTGTCCACGTCGGCCACGTCGGCCAGCTGTACGTGCGAGGCATCAATCGTCACGATGCCGTTCGCACCATCCACATCCACGTCCACGCCGTGCAGACGCAGCAAATCAGACACCACATGCACGTCACGAATCTCCGGCACGTTCTTCAGCACCGACTTGCCCGGCGCCAGCAACGCGGCGACCATCGCCTTGCTCACGAAGTTCTTCGCGCCACGCACCTTGATCGTGCCATTCAAAGGCTTGCCACCCTCGACATGCAACACGTCATCCGGATTCTCAGCCACGCCACTCTCCTCAATCAATCAAGATTCAAAAAATGCTACCGTCCAGTTTGCCATAAGCCATGTGCCGACTCCGTGAAATGCGTCCCCAGCCGAACTTTGATCACCGTGCACAACGGATCCCATGCCCCCGTCGAATCAAACCAATAACGTGACCTTCCTCACATTTGCCGCCACGGCGTTCTCCATACTTCTACGCTACGATTCAGGGCAATGGCATCAGACGCCATGGCCACAAGCAAAGGAGCATTTATGACCACAGTCGCCGTTATCGGCTGCACGCACGCCGGCACGTTCGCCACCACCTCGATTCTCGCCGAGCACCCCGATTGGACCGTCCATGTCTTCGAGCGCAACGGTACGCTGTCCTTCCTCTCCTGCGGCATCGCCCTGTGGGTGGGCGACCACGTGTCCGACCCGAAGAAAATGTTCTACTCCTCCCCTGCCGCCCTGGCCGAAGCCGGCGCGACCATGCACATGCGCACCGACGTGACGTCCGTGGACCTCGACGCCAGAACCCTCACCTACCGCGCGCTGGACGAGGCCGGAGACCCCGCCGAGCAGACCCTCGCTTTCGACAAACTGGTCGTGACTACCGGATCGCGCCCGGTCATTCCGCCGATCCCCGGCATCGACAGCCCGCACGTGCTGCTGTGCAAGAACTGGGATCACGCCATCGCCATCAAGGAGAAGGCAAAAACCGCCAAGTCCGCGGTGGTGATCGGCTCGGGCTATATCGGCGCGGAAATCGCCGAGCAGTTCAGCGTCACCGGCGTCAAGACCACGCTGGTCGACGGCCTTGACCGCCCGCTGGCCAATAATTTCGATAAGACCATCACCGATCAGGTGGCCGCCGTGTTCGAGGAGCACGGCGTAACGCTCGCGCTCGGCCAGAAGGTGGTCGAGTTCCGCGACAATGACGACGACACCGTCACCGTGGTCACCGAAAAGGGCGAGTACACGGCCGAAATGGCGATTCTGGCCGTCGGTTTCCTGCCGAACACCGACCTGCTCAAGGGCAAGGTGGACATGCTGCCGAACGGCGCGATCGTGGTCGACGACTATATGCAGGCATCCGTGCCGGGCGTGTACGCCGCCGGCGACTCTGCCACCGTGTTCTACAACCCTACCGGCCAGCACGATTACATTCCGCTGGCCACCAACGCGGTGCGCCAGGGCCTGCTGGTGGGCCGCAACATCGAGACGCCGACCGTGAAGTACATGGGCACACAGGCCACGTCCGCCGTGCAGCTGTACGACCTCTCACTCGCCGCCTCCGGCCTGACCCGCGCCGGTGCCGAACGCCGCGGACTCACGGTTCGCGAGACCTCGCTCGCCGAGGATTACCGACCGGACTTCATGCTCACCACCACACCGGTCACGTCGATTCTGACCTGGGATCCGGAAACCCGCAAGGTCAAGGGCGGCCAGTTCTGTTCCAAGGCCGATATCTCCGGCGCGGCAAACGTGATTTCCATGGCGATTCAGGCCGGCTTCACCATCGACCAGCTCGCCAACGTGGACTTCCTGTTCCAGCCGAACTTCGACAAGCCCGTCTATTACGTGGGTGCCGTGGCCATGAAGGCGGCGGCCGAGTAAGACGGCTGTACTCACCGCAAAAAGAAACCCCGGCGTGATGGGCGCCGGGGAGAGAAAGGAGAGAAGAAAGAGGTTAAGTTATGCAGCTTGTTCGGCCGTGATTACATATAACA
>JAIJEI010000251.1 GCA_022739095.1 Bifidobacterium sp. | reverse complement strand
CTTCGAGAAGACCGTGCTGAGCGCCATCAGCGGCAACCGCGTCTCCCAGGTGGAATACCAGTTCAAGCTGTGCCGCTCCTCGATGAACACCGGCAAGCCGGTCTCCGAGGTCAAAAAGTACATCGACAACCTGAAGAACATGCTCACCACTGATGCCGCCAAGCTCGATGGCGGTGCCGGCGATGAGGAGGGTGGCTTCCTCAAGCTCATCACCAGCTCGGTCGGTCAGGCGTTCCTGATTCTGATTCGTGAGGGCCTTGAGGCCCTGCTCGTGGTCGCCGCCGTAGTGGCCTACCTCGTCAAGTCCGGCAACAAGCGCTTCACCAAGTGGATTTACGTGGGCGTGCTCGCCGGTCTGGCCGGCGCCGGCATCGTTGCGGTCATCTTCATGCTTGCGTTCGGTGGCTCCGGCCCGCTGCAGGAGATTATGGAAGGCGTGTGCGCGCTCGTCGCCATGTGCATGCTGTTGTGGACCAGCAACTGGATGCTCAACAAGTCCTCGGTCGAGGCGTGGAATCGCTACATCAGGGAAAAGACCGAAGCCGCGGTGGCCTCCGTCTCCTCGCAGGTCGAGGCCGGCGAGAAGGTGGCTTCCCGCACGGTGATTTCGCTCGCCATGCTGAGCTTCCTCGCCGTGTTCCGTGAGGGTGCCGAAACCGTGGTCTTCTACCAGTCCATCTACACGATGAACCAGGATACGCACGGCATGGTGGTCGGCGCACTCGCCGCCGCCGTGGTGCTCGTGATCATCTTCCTGGTGATTCGCTTCACCTCCGTAAAGATTCCGATTGGCCCGTTCTTCCTGGTCACCTCGATCCTCATGTCCGTACTGGTGGTTGTCTTCGCCGGCGGCGGCGTGCACGCACTCATCGAGGGCGACCTGCTGCCCGCCAACTACCTGCCGGGCGTGCCCACCAACGACTGGCTCGGCTTCTACCCGTACGCCGAATGCATCATCGCTCAGGTGCTGGCGGCCATCGCCGTCATCGCGCTGTTCGTGGTCGGCTTTGCCAAACAGCGTAAGGCCAAGGCCCAGCTTGCGGCCGGTGCGAGCAAGTCGGATGCAAAGGCCAACGAGACCGCCACGCAGGCGTAACACAACGTCCGGTGCGACCATCTCGCGCAACACAACTTGCGACATGGCAACGGAAGCGATTCCAGCCCACGCCGCCACAACTAAAAACAGATAAGTCGTGAATAATCCATTCACCACAACAAAAGGAATAAGAAAAATGATGAAGAACAAGAAGCTTGCCGCTCTGCTCGGCGTGCTGCTCGCCGGCTCCATGGCTGTTTCGATGGCTGCTTGCGGTTCCACCAACAACGCTTCCGATGCCAAGTCCTCGACCAGCTCCTCCGACACCGCCAAGAAGGACGACTCCAAGAAGGCCGACGCCCCGACTGAGACCTCCGGCTTCGAAGAGGTCCCGGTCGGCCCCTCCGGCACCGCCAAGGAGCAGGACAAGCCGGCTGGCCCGCTGACCGTGGGCGCCGTCTACTTCCAGCCCATCGACATGTACCCTGCTTCCATGGGTCTGAAGGCCGCCGACGCTTCCTTCCACCTGGAAGCCGACATCCACGCCTCCCAGGAGGGCACCGACTACGGCTACGGCAAGGGCGACTTCGTCCCTGACCTGACCGTGAACTACACCATCATCGACAAGTCCACCGGCAAGGAAGTCGAGGGTGGCCAGGCCACCTCCGGTACCTTCATGCAGATGAACGCCTCCGACGGCCCGCACTACGGCGCCAACGTCAAGCTCGACAAGGCCGGCACCTACCAGCTCAAGCTCTCCATCGAGTCCCCTGAGAAGAACGGCTGGATGCTGCACGTCGACCCGGAGACCGGTGTCAAGAACCACAAGTTCTGGACCGAGCCCATCGAGGTCACCTTCGACAACTGGGACTACACCCCGCGTCAGTGGTGATTGACTAAGCAGA
>JAIJEI010000047.1 GCA_022739095.1 Bifidobacterium sp. | reverse complement strand
GAAGGTCGCGGACTGAACGTCTCGATGTCCTTGCGCAGCGAACGTACGGCCAGCCAGATGAATATCCACAGCAGGATCAGGAATCCATACTTGAGCAGGGCGAATGTCAGTTCGGTCATAAGTGGACGACTTTCGGGCGTGTGCTCGACTACTCCTGGGCTTGGGCGGAGGCCCAGTACAGGATGCGGGTACGGCCGATGGTGATGGTGTTGCCGTCGAGCAGCGTGGCGGCGGGCACTTGGTGGCCCTCCACGTACGTGCCGTTGGTCGAACCCAGGTCGCGGGCGATCACGCCGTTATCCGTGATGTCGATTTCCAGATGCTTGCGGGAGATGCCCGGATCGTCGATGACGATATCGCAACTGGAACCACGGCCGATTACCGTCTTGTCTTTGGTGAGCAGGTACTGGTTGCCGTTCACCTCGAGCACCGGGCTATCCTCGGTCTGCGCATCGGTGGTAACCGGCACGGCATTGCCCTGCACGGATCCGGAGGTGAGGTTGAAGTTGCCCTTGGACAGATCAAGGTCTTCCTCGAAGATCACGATCACCGGACCCACGAAGGCGTAATGCTGGCTCTTCGCGTACTCGGTGAGGTTATCGGCCAGTTCGTTGGCCAGGGTCTCGCTACCCCATGCCTCGATACGGTCGAAGTCAGGAGTACTGAGCTTGAAACGGTATTCATTCGGGGCCACCGTGCGGTCACGGCCCACGGGCATGGCCTCGGCGTCAATCTC
The DNA here is from genome assembly GCA_022739095.1 of Bifidobacterium sp. Classification (GTDB taxonomy): domain Bacteria; phylum Actinomycetota; class Actinomycetes; order Actinomycetales; family Bifidobacteriaceae; genus Bifidobacterium. The sequence goes on along the minus strand of JAIJEI010000047.1, from coordinate 11,381 downwards.
GCGCTCCAAGGCGCTGGAAAGATCGACAGGCTGCAGGTCTTTGGAGCCAAACTTGGCGAATACTCCGTTGACTGCACCCTCCACGCTTTTTTCAAAACGGTCGAGAACGCTCATAGTCCTCCCTTTCTAATCTTCACCCATCCTACGCGTCCGTGGGAATATGAAGCAAAAAACCGGTCTTTTGTGTGGCGATGAGTGCAAAATTTCCAAAATTTCAGGGCGGAAGTGGGTGCGGCGCACCACCCGAGGTGCCTTACCGGTGGAGCACCTCGGGTGGAATGCGCTTGTTATCGACCTGTCAGGCCAGCGCGTCGCGCAGGAAATCGCGCTGGAGGGTGAGCAGGTTTTCGGCCACGGTCTCGTCGTTGGTCATATGGGTGATGCCCGTCAACGGCAGGAAGGTGTGCGGGCGACCCGCCGCCATCAGGGCTTGCGAGAGGCGCAGGCTGTGGGCGATGGCGACGTTGTCGTCAGCGAAACCGTGGATCAGCATAAGCGGGCGCTCGAGCTTCGGCGCGTCCTGCACGATGCCGTTGCGGTAGTAGACATCCGGGTCGAGGCCCAGATAGCGCTCGGTGTAGTGCGTGTCGTACAGCGTCCAGTCGGTGGGCGGGGCGCCGGCGCATGCGGCCTTGAATACGTTCGGCGCGTCCAACACGGCCAGCGCGGACAGGAAGCCGCCGTACGACCAGCCGATCATGCACACCTTGTCGAGGTCCGGCATGGGAATCGCCTCCCGCTGGCGGGAGGCGGCGCGAAGCGCCGGTGGGTGGTTCTCGGCGTCTGCCTGATCGCCCGCAGCCAGCTGTGCCGCGCGTGATTCCGCATCGGCGTTCAACCGGGCGACGGCCTCGGGCAGGGCGTTGACGGCCTCGACCTGGTCGGCCAGCGTTACGTCCTTCATATCCTCGAAGATTTCGCGGTCCCATGCCGGGCCGCGGCCGGTGGTGCCACGGCCGTCCGCCGTGACCACCAGGAAGCCTTGGTCGGCCCACCACTGGCCCTCCCAGTAGAAGGACTGCGAGGCGATGACCTGCTGGAAGCCGGGCCCGCCGTACGGCTTCATCAGCACCGGCAGCTTCTCGGTGTGCGCGTACGGGCTTTCCGGGCTCGGCGCGATGATCGCTGTGTACAGCTGGTGCTCGCCCAGTCGCGTAAACGTGACGTTCGGTGTAAAGCCGGGTTCGGCTGCCGTGGACGCGATAGTGGCGCTCTGTTCCCCCAGAATATGCCGCATCTGGGCGCGGGCGGAACGCATATCGCGGCCGGAGACCACGATGCCGCGCTCGCCGCGCGAGGCGGTCCACTGGCCGGGATCGGTCGTGACCGGCGTGATCGTGCCGTCATAATCGATACTCACCACGTCGAAACTGCGGGCGTCGTGGTCGCCGAACACGGACTCGGTGGCGGCCGCATCGGCCCAGGCGTCCGGCACCTCAGGCGCGATTTCGGGCGCGCGCTGCACCACGGCCAGCACATCCTCATCGGTCACGGTGAGCACCGTGCGCACGTTCCAGCCAGCCGACGTGAACGGTCGGCCGTCTACCGTCAGACGGTTGGTGTCCGTGGCCATATCGTTGAGCGAGCACACCAGACGACCATCCGGCGTGTAGGCAGGCGTGCCGTGAACCAAGTCGATCCACTGCTCGTTCGCGTGCTCCTCAAGCACACGCGTGGCGCCCAGCGCAGCCCCATCCGCCTCGACCGCCACCTCAAGCACCTGATCGCGGGTCTGGCGGCGGTTCTGCACCAGCACCAGCGGATCGTGGCCGCGACGCCAGTTCACGGCGGCCACATACTCGTACACCTCGCGATCCCAATCCACATCGGCATTGCCGGTAATGCCCGCGTACCGGTCGTTCTCATCGAACGCCAGCGTGATCACGGTCAGGTACACGTCGGCGTTGCGGGTCAGCGCGCGCGGGTAGCGGCGGCCGGCGGCCGGCTTCTCGGGGTCGGCCGGATCGCTGATGTACCAGGTCGGCTCGTCGGCGGTGTCGAAAGACTCGAACAGCACATGCTGCGAATCCGGGGCCCACCAGAAACCGTCGTAACGGTCCATCTCCTCGCCGGCCACGAACTCGGCCAGACCGATTTTCCACGTGTTTTCGGCCGGATTGCCGTCCTCATCCTCCACGCTCACGCCGTAGACCGCGGTGATGCGGTCACCCAGCTCGCCGCCGATATCGACCAGCATCAGGTAGCTGCCCGTGGTGTACAGCACATGTTTGCCATCCGGGGCGATGCGCGGGTTCAGCACCGGCGTGTACATCGCCGGGTCCTCATCGAGCCATTCGCCGGCCAGTTCGCGGGTGTGCGGCTCGGGTGCGCCGGTCTCGTCATTCCAGGCGATCTCAGTCAGGAACAGGCGGCCGTTGATGGTGAACACGATGCGATTGCCGTCATCATCTGCCGAATAGCCGACGATGCCGGTGCCGCCTTCGCGCGCACGCTCGCGGCGGGCCTTCTCCTCGGCCGGCACGTCCTCGCTGTCGGCGGTTGCACCAAGCAGTTCACGCGGGTCGGCCAGCTTGGTCTCATGGTGTTCGCCGGACTCGTCGAACCAGCTCAACCACAGTGCGGTCACCAGATCCTCGGGGCCGTCGGAGCGCAGGAACAGGGCCCGCGAGCCGTCGCCCACGGTCTGTGCGGAGCGCGGTGCGCCGCAGCCGAAGCGCAGCGTGCGCGCCCTGAGGCGTGGGAAATGCTTGATTGCGTCATTGACATCGTTGGTTTCGCTCATACCTCACAACCTACGCGCCTGTGCGGTCAGTGGCGCGCAGGCTTGTGACGCATTCCCGGAATGCGTCGTGAGGTGTGGGCGTGAGGCTTGCCCTAAGATGGGAACCATGCAGGTGACGATGATCGACGAAAACAAGTACGCCGAAACGATGGCCGACGTGGTGCTGCCCGCGCTCGAACAATGCCGCGAGGAGGGCTGGTTCGATCCGTCCGCCGCCGAACGTTCGGCCGGGGTCGAGCCGCTGTCCGGCATTATGGACACCGGCGGCCGCTCAGGCCAGCTGCACTACCTGTGCTACGACTCCGCCAAATTCGACGCGATTCGCGAACAAGGCGCCACCGCCACCTTCCGCGGGGCCGTCGTCATCAGCCACGGCTTCACCGAGTTCGCCGAGAAATACGACGAGCTCGTCTGGTATTTCCTGCTCGCCGGCTACTCAGTGTGTGTACTCGAGCATCGCGGTCACGGCAAGTCCGCGCGCGACGTGGACAACCGCTGCATGGTGTGGATTGATGACTGGCAGCGCTACGTGGCCGATCTGGCCGGTTTCGCCGAAACCATCGGCCAGCAGTATGCGGCCGGCATGCCGCTGAACCTGTTCTGCCATTCGATGGGCGGCGGCATCGGCGCGGCCGTGCTGGAGCGATACCCCACCCTGTTCGACAAAGCGGTGCTCTCCGCCCCGATGATCGCCCCCGCCACCGGCATGCCGCTGGGCGTGGCCCGTGTGCTGGTCGGCGCACTGTGCGGACTCGGCTTCGGCAAGAAGCGCGTGTTCGGGCAGTCGGACTTCACGCCGGAATTCTCGATGGAAGGCAACGAGGGCGCCTCCGAGGCGCGTGAACGCTGGTACTTCAAGCTGCGTTGCGAGAACCGCGAATACCAGACCTACTGCGCGGCGTTCGAATGGGTGCGCCAGGCGCTCAAGCTCAACCGGGCCGTGCTGAATCCGTCCGCCTGCGCCGAAGTGGAGACGCCGGTGCTGCTCTTCCAGTCCGGACGCGACATCTGGGTGCTCAATAAGCCGCAGAATCACTTCGTCCAACTGGTCAAGGACGGCGGCGGCAAGGCGAACATCGTGCGCTTCCCCGAATCGCGCCACGAAATCTTCTCCATGCCCAACAGCACCTACAAGCCCTACCTCGAAAAGATCCTCGGCTTTTACGACGATCCCATGATCGCCAGCGCCGCGTACTGATGTAGCTCTTCATTCATTGTTCACCGCGCGGTCACCTTGTGGCCCGGCCCGCTTTAGATGACGGGAAAACAATGGGATTATGGGCATAATGTCTTCTCTCCGCCGCCGCGCCGCCGTGGTTGCGGCCGCGGTATGCGCTGGCGCGCTCACGTTGACCGGTTGCACGACGTTCAATAATTCCGATGACGGCACAGCGGACGGCAACGGCACGTCCGCCACCACGCAGACCTTCCAGCCGTCCGGCGGCAAACCGACCGCCACCCTGAGCATCGCCTCCGGCTCCGAGAACAAGGAAGTCGCCACTGCCATCCAGAAAGCGGCCGACCAATCCAACGTAGCCGTGACGATGCACTACATGGGTTCGCTGGAGATTATGAACGCGCTCAAGGCCGGCGGCCGGGATTACGACGCCGTCTGGCCCGCCTCTTCGATGTGGATTTCGATGGGAGACACCAAGCACATCGTCAAAGACGCGGCCAGCACCTCCACCACGCCGATCGTGTTCGGCATCGCCAAGTCCAAGGCCGTCAAACTCGGCTGGGCGGACGACTCCGGTGCCACCAAGCCCGTCTCCACCGCGGACATCCTCGCCGCGGTCAGCGACGGCAAACTCACGTTCTCGATGACCTCCACCACCCAGTCGAACTCCGGCGCCTCCGCCTACCTGGCCTTCATGACAGCGCTGCGTGGTGGCGATGGGCCGTTGACTGAAGCCGATCTGGCCGACGACCAACTGAAGACCTCGGTCACCAAACTGTTGTCCGGCGTGGACCGTTCCTCCGGCTCGTCGGACTGGCTTAAAGACATGGTCGTGGCCAATCCCGACCGCTTCGACGCGATGGTCAACTACGAATCGCTGGTTATCCAGGCCGACAAGGCCTTGGACAAGGACGGCCACGACCCGCTGCTCACCGTCTACCCGTCCGACGGCATCGCCGTCTCCGATTCGCCGCTCGGCTACGTGGATCGCGGCCAGAAACTGAAGTCCGCGTTCGATTCCTTCTTCAAAGCGCTCGGCTCCAAAGACGCCAAACTCGAGTTCGAGCGCGCCGGCCGCCGCACCGGGCTCGGCGGCACGCTCGCCTACGCCACGGACAGTCAGGTCAAGCAGTCCTTCCGCGCCGAGTAGGGCGTGAATACGGACGCCTCCGCGCTGAAAACCATTCCGCTGCCCGCCGCCACGGTGATCGACAGCGCGCTCAACGTCTACCAGACCGCGCTCAGGAAGCCCAGCTGGACCATTTGGGTGGTCGATTACTCCGGTTCGATGTCTGGAGAGGGCAAGAACGGCGTGGTCAAAGGCCTGAACACGGCGCTCGACCCGGACCAGGCCAAGAAGTCGTACATCGAGCCCGCCAGCGGCGACGTGAACATTCTCATCCCGTTTGAAACCGAGGCCCACCGCCCGGTCAAGGCCACTGGCACAAGCACCAGCGACCTGCTGCATGAGGCCGATGCCACCGATGCCAGCGGCGGCACCGATATCTATGAAGGCCTGCTGAGCGCGCTCGACGAGCTGCCCAGCGAGTCGGAAGCCTCGCAATACACCACCGCCATCGTGCTCATGACCGACGGCCGCTCCAACTCCGATCATCAGGACGAATTCGAAAGTGCCTATAAGTCGCGCGGCCGTGATCTGCCGATCTTCTCCATCCTGTTCGGCGACGCCGATCCCAGCCAGCTGAAGTCTCTCGCCACCCTGAGCAACGCCAAGGTATTCGACGGCCGCTCCGGCGACCTCGCCGCCGTCTTCCGCCAAGTCAAGGGCTTCAACTGATGCTCCAGGTAATCTGTGGATTCGTTGTCGGATTGCTGCTCGCCGGGCTCGGTTTCGGACTGGTCGGCGGCGGAGTACCCGGCCTGATCGTGGCCGTGGTGCTGGCCGCACTCGGGTATATCGCTGTCTCCACGCTCACCGAGCCGGAGCGACGCATCGGTAGAATGCTGGTTTCCGCCCTGCCCAACGGTCAGAAGGCCGCCGATACGATCGACGCGGCGAACGCTCGACTCAACTCGATCGCCATGCTCACCAAGCAAGTACGTGACCCAGCCGTCAAAGCCGAAGCCAACGACTTCATCGCCGCTACCAAAGATTTAGTGCAATACGTGGCCCGCGACACCTCCGCCTACCCGACGTTGCGCCACTACATCACCGTGTACGGCGAGCAGACCGAGAAACTGCTGCGCTCCTACGTGGACGTGGCAAGTTCCGACGCACGCGATCAGATAGCCACGGCACGAATCGAAACCATCGAGGCGCTGCAAGTGCTCGAACAGACCGCCGCCGGCGAACTCAGCCGGGCGGTAAGCGCCAAGACGTTGGGCATTACGGCCGACTCCGACGCCATCCAACGGTTGGCCCGCATGGATGGATACGACGACGTCGCACCTTCGCCTGCGCCTTCCTCGGCTGCCGCTGAAAGACGGCATGCACCCAGTCAGGGCCCGGCTCACCAGTCGGACCAGAAAACGGACGCACAATGAAACTCTCCAAATCAAAAATCATCGGACTGATCGCCCTGCTCGCGGTAGTGGGCGTGGTCTGCGGCACGCTGGTGTGGCGGCAATCGCAACCAGCGCCGGCCGAACCGACCGAACAGGTGAGCATCACCGGCTACTTGGGTGGCGAGAAAATCGGCCTGTTCGATGACGCCAAGTTCAAGGCGCTCGCCGCCAAGCAAGGCATCACCATCGATTATCGCAAGGCCGGATCGCTGGCGATGATGGATACGGACCGGAAAGGCATGGACTATCTGTTCCCCTCCTCGCGCGCGGCCGTCGAATACGGCAATGCGAAAGGCGTCAAGGCCACCCAAAGCGACATCGTCTTCAACTCGCCGATCGTGCTGTACACGCACAAGGCCGTGGCGGACGGGCTCGTGAACGGCGGACTTATGACCAAGGACGAGTCGGGCGCGTACCACATGGATATGGCCAAAGCCGTGGACGCGATGGTCGCCAACAAAACCTGGGCCGATGTCGGATACACGGCAGGCTACGGACAGTTCCGCATCGACTCGACCGATCCGGTGAAGTCGAACTCAGGCAACGAATACGCGGCGCTACTCGCCACGGTGCTCAACGGCGGGCAGCCGGCCACGGTCGATTCGGTGGCGCGCGACGGCAAGACCATCGCCGCCATCTTCGCCAAATCCGGCTGGATGGAAACCTCCTCCGAGGATTCGTTCAACCAGTTCCTGACCTTGGGTGTGGGCTCCAAGCCGATGATGGTGGGCTACGAATCGCAGCTGCTTGATTTGGCCGTGAACCAACCGGATGCGTTCAAGCAGATCAAGGACGACGTGGTCATCGTCTACCCGACGCCGACCGTGTGGAGCACCCACACGCTGATGGCTTTGGACGAGAAAGGCGGCACACTGCTGAACCTGTTGAAAACGCCGGCGGTGCAGAAGCTGGCGTGGGAGCGCCATGGCTTCCGCGCGGCCAACTTCGCCGGCACCGATTCGATCAGCCGATTCGGCGTGGCCGGCACGCTCGACCAGATTCCGGCCGTATCCGAACTGCCCAACAACGATGCCATGCAACACCTCATCACCACCCTCCAATCCGCGCAATAACTCTTTTGCCAGCCCCCAATCGGTGTTTTTATTAGCCCCTCTGACGAGCTGAGTCGTATAGCAAACAGCCCAGTGGGCTGTTTGTAGACGAAGGCGAGCGAGAGCGAGCAAATAAGAAATCGGCTGTAAGCCGTCCTTAATTGCGTTCGAGCTCCCGGCAAAGCCGGGTGGGGGAGAGACAGCCCACGCAGATAGGGAAACACGGATAGGAAAGAACTCAACACAACCACTCACACCAAAAGGAACCACAATGCCCCAAAACATCACCCTCGCAGACCTCACCAAAAGCTCCGCAACCCCCATCACCAACCCGTCCGCCTCCAACACCACCCTCGTCCCCACCGCCGCCGAAGCCCAAGCCGCCGCGGCCCTGACCCCGGACCAGCAGATCGCCAAGCTGCCCGAAGCCGACCAGGCCACGGTCAACCAGATGGCCGGCCAGATCGACTTCACGCGCGACGGCATCGAATCCAGCTACGGCAAGGACGCCCAGCGCGCCACCTCCACTTTTGCCGACGAAATCCTCTCCGACACCCGCTCCAAAGACACCGGCGAGGCGGGCGAACTGCTGAACACCATGCTGGTCACCATTGACGAGGCCGACCTTGGCGGCTTCCGCACCATTCCGATCATCGGCCAGGTGGTCGTCAGCATGGACAAGCTGCGCCGCCGCTACCAGAAAGTCGACGCGCAGATCGACGAAATCATCGTGCGACTCGAAGCCGCGCAGGCCAAGCTCGTGGCCAACATCTCCATGTACGACACGATGTACGCGCAGAACGCCCAGCAATACCGCGAGCTGAAGATGACCGTACTGGCCGGCAAGAAGGCGCTCGCCGACTTCAACGCCAACCAGCTGCCGGCGTTGGAGGCCGAGGCTTCCGCCAGTGGCGACGCCATGCAGGCGCAGGTGCTGAAGGACTTCAAGTCCAAGCTCGACCGCTTCGCCAAGCGACTTGACGATCTCGACCGCATCAGCGTGGTCACCTTGCAGACCGCGCCGCAGATCAAGATCATCCAGAACGCGGACCAGACCATTGTGGACAAGATCGACACCACCATCTCCACCACGATTCCGGTGTGGAAGAGCCAGATGGTGATCGCGCTGGGCCTGTCCAACCAGCGCAAGGCCCTTGACCTGCAGAACAAGGCCGACGACGTGACCAACAAGCTGCTGGCGCGTAACGCGGCCGCCCTGCACAAGGGTGCGGTGGACGCGGAGAAGGCCAACCAGCGTTCCGTGGTGGAAATCGACACGTTGGAGAAGATCAATTCCGAACTCATCGCCACTCTGAAGGAGACCGTGCAAATCCAGAAGGAAGGCAAGGCCAACCGCGAGGCCGCCCAGGTCAAGATGCGCCAAATCGAGTCCGACCTCAAAAACGCCTTGCTCGAAAACGCCCAGCAGATGTGAGTAAGTAAGGAGTCGGCTGTAAGCCGTCCTTAGTTGCGGTCGGGCTCCCGCGAAGCGGGTGGGAGAGAGATAAATCGTAACCAGACCATGCTTCCTGCGCTGCCTGTCCTACGCTTCCAACGCCGACTAACCTGACAGACGGCGGGAAACATAGCCAATGCAAATGCCGAGTAGGGATTCACCCTACCCGGCATTTTGCTGTTTCAATCACCAAACTCCGCCCTGTTCGCGCGCCGGTCGCGTGCCGTTCTGCCGCTGTACACATCCGATGGGTAGAGTGACTTAGAAACGAGGCGAGAGAGGCGGACCTATGGCGAACGGCGCACAGAACGCGAGTGGCACACCGGCACCGGCGGCAAGTCATTCCGGCGGCCACGTCGTATCCGCGCGCGCCACGACCATCGGCCTGATGGCGATCCTGCTGTGGAGCTTCATGGCCGGCACCGTGCGCATCGTCTCCGAAAACTTCGGTGCCACGCTCGGCTCGGCCCTGATCTACACGGTCGGCGGCATCCTGCTGCTGATGTTCCGTCGCCCGGCTCCGATTCGCGAGTTTCCCAAGAAATACCTGATTATCGGCGGCCTGCTGTTCGTCTTTTACGAATCGTCGATATCCCTCTCGCTGGGGTTGGCCTCCACTGACGCATCCTCGGTGGAAGTGAGCCTGGTCAACTATCTATGGCCCACAATGATGGTGCTGCTGTCGGTGGGCGTATCCCATCGCAAGCACGCGGTCGTCAAGGTGTTGCCGGGCGCGATCGTGGCCACTGTCGGCGTGGTACTGGCCGTCGGCGGCAATTCCGGGCTCGACTGGCATGCGGCTGTGCAGCATATCGTCGCCAATCCTTTGCCCTACGCGCTGGCGTTCGTGGGCGCGCTTGCCTGGTCGGTGTACGCGGTGTTCACGCCGGCCATGAGTCATGGGGTGGACGGCACTTCATTGTTCTTCCCCTGCGTGGCTGCGGCGCTGTGGATCATCCACTTCGCGTCCGGGCAGGGATGGCCAGCCGAGCCGCCGAGCCTGGTCGCATGGCTGTTTGTGCTGATTGCCGCGGCGGCGATTGGCGGTGGTTATGCCTGCTGGGGCTATGGCATTTTGCATGGGTCTATGGAGCGGCTGGCTATTGCGTCCTATGCCACGCCGGTGCTGTCCACCGGGGCCAGCGCGGTGCTGCTGGGCTTGGCGCTGTCGCTGCCGTTCTGGTGCGGCGCGCTGCTGGTGGCCGCCGGCTCGGTGCTCAATTACTTGGTCAGCGCGCGCGAATAGCGGGGTGGCTTTGCTCATGGGGCGGTAATTTGCCCATGGGGCGGTAAAACCCTCATGGGGCGGTATCACAAAATGGCTTTATTCTGCGGTTTCACAATTTCTTCAAACCGCCCCATGGGCCTTTTACCGCCCCATGGGCAAATTACCGCCCGATGGGCAGCACAACCACCGCCGTGACGATAATCGTCAACAGTGCTCGACGTGGGTTGGTTTCCCCGACCTAAGAGGTGCTGGCTGCGGGTTTTGCTGTTGAACTGGCTGCGGTGCTTGCGGCTGTTGCGCCATCAGCCGTGCCGGTCGTGGGCCTTGCCGCCGCGCTCGTCGCGGGGCCAGTAGGGGCGTCAGACACGTTATCGGCGGCATTGCCGGTCGCTGCTGGACGTTGTTCGTTTGCGTGAGTCATATTCCCCAACATATTCCCTGCCTCCGGCTGAAGCAGGGACAAGCCTGCGTGCCGTTAATCCATCGCCGACGCCGGCTTTGAACTGCGGGTGCCAGACCGGATGTGAACATGCGCTGAACGGAGTCTGGGGAAACCATGAGAACTCGCGACAAGTTCTGTAAAATTGGATGGCGCTCCATGAATCGCGCGCTAGTATTGCGTGAGCTTACAAGGCGAGGAACCTGAAGCACGGAGGTGAAGGATGAAGAACTCCGTTTGGAAGACGTTCATGGAACTGTCGCTGGTCCGCGGAATCGTGCCGTGGACCGTGTTCGGACTGACCGCGGTCGCGGCAATCATACTGATTATCGGACTGGCGCTGAGCAAGAGCAAGAAGCGCGGCCGCCTGCACCCGCTGATCGCCGCCGCGCTCGCCGGCGCGGCTGGACTACTGGCCACATGGCTGATGTCCGACGTGTTCATGGTGTTCGGCGTATCGCTGGGCTGGCCGGTGATCTTCACCATTGCGGGCGGCATCGCCGGCGTCGGCTTCGTGGTCGCCGCGGCCGTGACCCTGCGTGGGGCCCGCCGCGCGTTGGCCGTCGTGTTGGTGCCTCTGGTGCTGCTGTCCACCGCGCTTGGCGTGGACTCGATCTACGGCGAATACCAGACCATTGGCAGTCTCGTCGGCTATACGCCATACCCCCCGCTCGGTTCGGTCACCGTGCGCAAAGCCTCGATGAGCGTCGGCGAGTGGCGCGACAAGGCGCGCAAGGACGCTCTGCCATCCATGCCCGAC
>JAIJEI010000046.1 GCA_022739095.1 Bifidobacterium sp. | reverse complement strand
GTATCCGTTCCTGCAGAAGTATTTCAACAAGGGCGTCATGATCGGTGCCGTGAAGGGCTGATCGCCGGGGGTTTCGTTGCACGACACACAACGAAACCCGCCCGTGACGTGTAATGCCATTGGCGGCTCCATGAGAGTGGATGCCGCCAATTGTTTTGTAGCGATCCATGCGGCTTCCCGCATGAAGGAGGTAGGGGCATTATGAAGCGTTTGGCTGTGGGGTATGAGTTCATCTGCCGGATCATCATGATGGTGGCTGTGGTGAATGTCGCCTTCGTGCTGCACACGCTGCTTGGCTTTGTCTTGGGCGGGCTGTTTCCCTCCGTGGCCGCGTCGTATTCGGTGTTCCGCCAGTGGCTGCTCGATGTCGAAGATCGCTCCTGGACCATCAAACGTACGTGGACGACGTTCCATCAGGCATGGCTGGAGGAGATCGGCGCGGCGAATCAGCTGGGGTGGCCGCAGACGATAATCTGGCTGTTGCTCATCTGGGAATACTGGTTCGTGCAGAACAACGACCTGGGCTATGTGGGGACCGCCGTATCCGGCGTGCTGTTGGTGCTCAACGTGCTGTACGGCTTGTTTGTGCTCCTCAGCTGGTCCGTGCACATCAATTTCAACGAGAATCTGTTATGGACGGTGCGCACGTCGCTGATCATGGTGGTCGCACGCCCGCTGTGCAGCTTCATCGTGCTGGCTCTGTTCCTCGCCACGGTGTGGTCCTACTACACCTGGCCCGGTCTGATGATGGCGTTCGGTCCGGCGGTGCCGATCTTCTTCACCATGGTGGCCGTGTATTCGTGGGGCAGAATGCCGGGCATGGACGTGCGGGTGATCGAACCGTTGGAGAAGAAACGCTGAGGCAAGGACGACGGATTCGGCGTCGCCAGGTTCATTCTCCGTTGTCTTTCAGTATGAATAAGTTGATTTCGCCTGATGGCAATCTGATTGTCCGTCATTTTTTCAAACGATATGAATATTCCAAGGAAGGAAGCACTCTGTGAGCGTCATCACCAAAGTCACCACGTATGATTTCCGGTTCCCGACATCGGCCACGTTCTCGGGCTCCGATGCCATGAACCCCGATCCGGATTACTCGTCCGCCTACGTCGTCGTCTCCACGGATGCCGGTGATTCCGGCAATGGATTCGTCTTCACCATCGGTCGTGGCAATGATGTCGTCGTCCGGGCCATCGACTCCATGTCCGAAACCCTTATCGGTCGTGACGTCGAGGAACTGCTCGACAACATGCGTCTCGCGTGGGATCTGTTCGTGCGCGATTCGCAGCTGCGCTGGCTCGGCCCCGAGAAGGGCGTCGAGCATATGGCCATCGGCGCCGTGCTTTCGGCCCTGTGGGACCTCAAGGCCAAGCGCGCCGGCAAGCCGCTCTGGCTGCTCCTTTCCGAGATGGAGCCCGAAGAGCTCGTCGCGACGCTTGACTTCCGTTACCTGACCGACGCCCTCACCCCGCAGGAGGCCATCGATATCCTGCGCGCCGCCCAGGAGGGCAAGGCGGAGCGCATCGCCCACCTCAAGGAAGTCGGCTACCCGGGATATTCGACCGCCGCCGGCTGGCTTGGATATTCCGACGAGAAGATGGTCCGCTTGGCCAAGCAGGAGACCGAGGTCATGGGCTTCAAGCAGATCAAGCTCAAGGTCGGCCAGAACCTCGAGGACGACCTGCGCAGGCTCAAGCTCGCCCGTGAGGCGGTCGGCCCGGACATCGCCATCGCCGTCGACGCCAACCAGGTCTGGGACGTGCCGCAGGCCATCGAATGGATCGGCAAATTCAAGGACTACGACCTTGCATGGGTCGAGGAGCCGACCTGCCCGGACGATGTGCTCGGCCACGCCGCGATCCAGAAGGCCATCGACCCGATTCCGGTGGCCACCGGCGAACAGATGCAGAACCGGGTCATGTACAAGCAGTACCTGCAGGCCGGCAGCTTCAAGGTCATGCAGATCGACGCGACCCGAGTCGCCGGCCCCCAGGAGATCGTCCTCGAATACCTGCTCGCCAGGAAATTCGGCGTCAAGGTCTGCCCCCACGCGGGCGGCGTCGGCCTGTGCGAGGCCGTCAGCCAGCTCGCGATGTTCGACTACGTGTCCGTGTCCGGCGAGATGGAGGACCGCGTCGTCGAATACGTGGACAACCAGCATGAGTACTTCGTGCATCCGACCGTCATCAAGAACGGCCGTTACGTCGCGCCGCTCGCCCCGGGCAACGGCACGGAGATGAAGATCGACGAGTGCATGAAGTACCTGCACAAGGACTGACCGTTCGGAAGGATCTGAGATGGACCTGCATCTTAAGAACAAGGTGATCGTCGTCACCGGAGGCTTCAAAGGCATCGGCAAGGGCATAACGCTGCGCTTGGCCGAGGAGGGCGCCATTCCTGTGGTGCTGAACCGTGACGACGGCGCCGGCGACGAATTCCGACGTGATATCGAACGGATCACCGACTCGTATGACACGTATCTGATCGATCTGAACAACACCGACGACATCGCGCCCATCGTCGCGTCGGTCATGGAGAAGCACGGCCATATCGATGGCGTGGTCAACAACGCCGGAAGGAACGACAACCTCGCGCTCGAGACCGCGTCGTGGCGTCAGTTCGAGGAGTCGCTCCACGGCAACCTGACCCATTACTACGAGCTGGTCCATCAGTGCCTGCCGGCGCTCAAGGCCAGCAAGGGCTCGGTGGTCAACATCGGTTCCAAGACCGCATTGACCGGTCAGGGCAAGACCAGCGCCTACGCCGCCGCGAAGGGCGCGATTCTGGGACTGACCCGCGAATGGGCCGCCGCCCTCGCCCCGGACGAGGTCCGAGTCAACGCCGTCGTCGTGGCTGAGGCCTGGACCCCGCTGTACGCGCAGTGGATCAAGACGTTCGGCGACGAACAGGCGCAGCGCGCGCAGCTTGAGAAGATCACCAGCAAGATCCCGCTCGGCCACCGCATGACTGAGACGTCGGAGATCGCCGACACCGTGGCGTTCCTGCTGTCCGACAGGTCGTCGCACACCACCGGACAATGGGTCTTCCCCGACGGAGGATACGTCCACCTCGATCGGGCACTCAGCTAGGACCATGGCATGCAGGCGGGTCGCCGATGCGCGTTGTCGCGCCGGTGACCCACCTGTTCAACCGTTTCGCGGAGACGATGGCCTGCTCACCAGTAACGCGCGGAACGCCCACAACATCGAAAGGAAAACATCATGACCAACAACGCCATGTTCGAAGGCGTGTTCTGCCCCTCCATCACCATCATGAACGCGGACGGAACCATAGATTACGACAACTGGGGCAAGCACCTCGACCACCTCGTCGACGCGGGCGTCGACGGCGTGCTGCTGTTCGGCAGCATCGGAGAATTCTACGCCATCGACGTCAAGACGAAGGCGGAAGCGGCGCGCTTCGCCGTCTCGAAGGTCGCCGGACGCGTGAAGGTGCTCGTCGGCGTGGGCGACACCAACCTGAATAACGTGAAGGCATTGGCCGCGGCAAGCGAAGCGGCCGGAGTCGATGCACTGCTCGCTGTGTCCCCGTACTACTTCGGCCCGTCCCCGGATTGCGCGAAACGGTACTTCTCGGCGGTGGCCAAGGCGACGACCCTGCCCGTCATCCTGTACAACTTCCCGGCCAGGACGGGCAACGACCTCACGCCCGAGCTGGTGGCGGATCTCGCAGCGGAGAACCCGAACATCGTCGGTATCAAAGACACCGTCGACACCATCAGTCACACCAGAAAGGTCATCGCGGCCGTCCGCAAGGTGAACCCGTCGTTCAGCGTGCTGTCCGGATTCGACGAGTACTACATCGTCAACCGGATCAGCGGCGGCAATGGCGTGCTGAGCGGTCTGACCAACGTGGAACCCGAGACGTTCGTCAAACTGCATCGCGCATGGGAGGCCGGCGACCACGCCGCGGTCGTCGAAGCGGCCGAGCGCGTCTCCTACCTGATGCGCCTGTACGACACCGCCGACCTGTTCATCAGCGCCATCAAGGGCGCGGTCAAGGCCAAGGGACTGCCCATCGACACGTCCGTCCACGAGCCCGCCGTGCAGCTGACCGACGAGCAGTACCACACCATCCGCGCCATCCTGGACAAGTGACGGTCGAATAGTCCCGAAGACGGACAGGGAGGAACGATGCTGAAGGGAATACCGCCGATCATACAGCCCGATCTGCTGAAGATACTCAGCGAGATGGGCCACGGCGATGCCATAGTCCTTGCGGACGCCCACTTTCCCGCCGAATCGGTGGGCGTCCGATCCCACGTGATCAGGTATGACGGCCAGCCCATCGAGCCGCTGCTCGACGCGGTGCTGCAGCTGATACCGCTGGACCAATACACGGAACACCCGGTGCTGCTGATGGACAAGGTTCCCGGAGACACCGTGGACACCCCGATATGGGACCGGTACCGTCAGGTCATCGACAGGCACGAGCCCGGCAAGCAAGCGGGCATCGGGATGCTGGAACGGTTCGCCTTCTACGAGGAGGCCGGCAGGTCCTACTGCATCGTCGCCACCGGCGAACAATCGCAGTATGCGAACATCATCATCAGAAAAGGCGTCATCCGCTAATATCCGAATAGGAGCAACACATAATGAGCAATCCTGCAGATGCGGGCATCAACCTGAACTATCTCGCGAACGTGCGCCCATCGTCGCGCCAGCTTGCCTGGCAGCGCATGGAGATGTACGCCTTCCTGCACTTCGGCATGAACACCATGACGGACAGGGAGTGGGGCCTCGGGCATGAGGACCTGGCACTGTTCAACCCGCGGAACGTGGACGTGGACCAGTGGATGGACGCGCTGGTGGCCGGCGGGATGGCCGGCGTCATCCTGACGTGCAAGCACCACGACGGATTCTGCCTGTGGCCGTCCCGATTGACGCGGCACACCGTCGCCTCGTCGCCGTGGCGTGAAGGGAAGGGCGACCTCGTTCGTGAGGTCAGCGAGTCCGCCAGACGTCACGGACTGAAGTTCGGCGTGTACCTGTCCCCGTGGGACCGCACCGAGGAATCCTACGGCAAGGGCAAGGCATACGACGACTTCTACGTCGGCCAGCTGACCGAGCTGCTCACCCAGTACGGGCCGATCTTCTCCGTCTGGCTGGATGGCGCCAACGGCGAGGGCAAGAACGGCAAGACCCAGTACTACGACTGGGATCGTTACTACAACGTCATCCGTTCGCTCCAGCCCGATGCGGTGATTTCCGTGTGCGGCCCCGACGTGCGCTGGGCCGGGAACGAAGCCGGGCATGTGCGCGACAACGAATGGAGCGTCGTGCCCCGCCGCCTGCGTTCGGCGGAACTGACCATGGAGAAGTCGCAGCAGGAGGATGACGCATCCTTCGCCACCACGGTCAGCTCCCAGGACAACGACCTCGGCAGCCGTGAGGCGGTCGCCGGATACGGGGACAACGTCTGCTGGTACCCGGCCGAGGTCGACACCTCCATCCGCCCCGGGTGGTTCTACCACCAGTCCGAGGACGACAAGGTCATGAGCGCCGATCAGCTGTTCGACCTCTGGCTTTCCGCGGTAGGCGGCAATTCATCGCTGCTGCTCAACATTCCTCCCTCGCCGGAAGGTCTGCTCGCCGAACCGGATGTGCAGTCGCTCAAGGGATTGGGCCGTCGCGTCAGCGAGTTCCGTGAAGCGCTGGCCTCGGTCCGCTGCGAAGCCAAGACCAGCAGCGCCTCCGAAGCTGCGCCGCGCCTCGTCGACGGGGATCGGGACACGTTCTGGTGCCCGGATGCCGACGATGCGGCCCCCGCCATCACGCTCACCCTCCCGCAGCCCACGACGATCAACGCCATCGTGATCGAGGAGGCCATAGAGCACGGTCAGCGCATCGAGCGGCTGCGCGTCACGGGTGCGCTGCCTGACGGCACCGAGCGCGTGCTCGGCCAGGCCGGCACGGTGGGTTACCGGAGGATACTGCGCTTCGACGATGTCGAGGTGTCCTCGGTCACCCTTCACGTGGACGGTTCGAGGCTTGCGCCGATGATCAGCCGCGCGGCTGCCGTGCGCATCTGAGAACGTATAGGAACATAAAGGCGGTAACATCATGAAACTCACTTTCGATGGGATTTCCCCGCACTGGGAGGAAGGCATCCCGTTTGGCAACGGTCGCATGGGGGCGGTCCTGTGCTCCGAACCGGACGCGGATGTGCTGTACCTCAACGACGACACCCTCTGGTCGGGCTATCCGCATGCGGAAACCTCGCCGTTGACGCCTGGGATCGTGGCCAAGGCCCGTCAGGCGTCGTCGCGCGGCGATTACGTGTCGGCCACGCGTATCATCCAGGACGCCACGCAGCGGGAGAAGGACGAGCAGATATACGAGCCGTTCGGCACGGTCCGCATCCAGTACTCGTCGTCGGAGGCCGGAGAACGGAAGCATGCGAAGCGCAGCCTGGACCTCGCGAGGGCCCTCGCCGGTGAATCGTTCTGGCTGGGAGCCGCCGACGTCCATGTCGACGCATGGTGCAGCGCTCCCGATGATCTGCTGGTGTATGAGATGTCGTCGAGCGCGCCGGTCGATGCGAGCGTGAGCGTCTCCGGCACTTTTCTCAAGCGGACCCGGGTGTCGTCGGGGTCTGATTCCGATGCGCGTCAGGCCACCCTCGTGGTCATGGGACAGATGCCCGGACTCAATGTCGGATCGCTGGCCCATGTCACCGATAATCCATGGGAGGACGAACGGGACGGCATCGGGATGGCGTATGCCGGTGCCTTCTCCCTCACCGTCACGGGCGGCGAGATCACGGTGATCGATGATGTTCTGCAGTGCTCGGGCGTCACCGGCTTGACGCTTCGGTTCCGCAGCCTGAGCGGGTTCAAGGGCAGCGCCGAACAGCCGGAGCGGGACATGACGGTGCTCGCCGATCGGCTGGGCGAGACCATCGCCGCATGGCCGTCCGATTCGCGGGCGATGCTTGACCGTCATATCGCCGACTACCGCCGGTTCTTCGACCGGGTCGGCGTGCGTCTCGTCCCGGCCCATGACGACGACGAGGAGGTGCCGTTCGCCGAGATCCTGCGCTCCAAGGAGGATACGCCGCACCGTCTGGAGACGCTCTCCGAGGCGATGTTCGATTTCGGCCGATACCTGCTGATCTCCTCGTCCAGGCCGCATACCCAGCCGTCGAATCTGCAGGGAATCTGGAACCATAAAGATTTCCCGAACTGGTATAGCGCCTACACGACGAACATCAACATCGAGATGAACTATTGGATGACCGGCCCATGCGCCCTCAAGGAGCTCATCGAACCGCTCGTCGCCATGAACAGGGAGCTGCTGGAACCGGGGCATGATGCGGCCGGCGCCATCCTCGGATGCGGTGGTTCCGCGGTCTTCCACAATGTCGATATCTGGCGTCGGGCGTTGCCGGCGAACGGCGAACCGACGTGGGCGTTCTGGCCGTTCGGCCAGGCGTGGATGTGCCGGAACCTGTTCGATGAGTACCTGTTCAACCAGGATGAGTCGTATCTGGCTTCCATCTGGCCGATCATGCGGGACAGCGCGCGATTCTGCATGGATCTCCTGTCGGATACGGAACATGGTCTGGCCCCGTCCCCGGCGACATCGCCGGAGAACTATTTCGTCGTGGACGGCGAAACGATCGCCGTCGCCCGCACCAGCGAGAACACCACGGCCATCGTACGTAATCTGCTCGATGATTTGATTCACGCGGCGCAAACCATGCCCGACCTGGACGACGGCGACAAAGCCTTGGTGCGGGAGGCGGAATCCACCCGCGCGAAGCTGGCGGATGTCCGCGTGGGATCCGATGGCAGGATTCTCGAATGGAACGATGAACTCGTCGAGGCGGATCCGCATCACCGTCACCTGTCCCACCTGTACGAACTGCATCCGGGAGTGGGCATCACCGCGAACACCCCGCGTCTGGAGGAGGCCGCCAGGAAGTCCCTCGAAGTGCGTGGCGACGATGGCTCCGGCTGGAGCATCGTGTGGCGTATGATCATGTGGGCGCGTCTGCGGGATGCGGAGCACGCCGAACGCATCATCGGCATGTTCCTCCGCCCGGTCGAAGCCGACGCCGAAACCGATCTGCTTGGCGGCGGCGTGTATGCCAGCGGCATGTGCGCGCATCCCCCGTTCCAGATCGACGGCAATCTGGGCTTCCCCGCGGCTCTGGCGGAGATGCTCGTCCAGAGTCATGACGGCATGGTGCGCATCCTGCCCGCATTGCCCGAGGATTGGCATGAAGGCAGCTTCCATGGCCTGCGCGCCAGGGGAGGTCTTTCGGTGGACGCCTCCTGGACGGACGACGCCATCGAATACACGCTGCGCTGCACGAAGCCCGCGACGGTCACCCTGATCGTCGATGGCGCCGACGCGACGCAGGTCCGACTGTCTCCCGACGAGCCGTTCAAGGGGCTTGTCCGCAGGTAGATCATCCAAAACCATACCGACACGGATGAACTGGCCAAGGTGACCGTCAGAGACAGCTTCGTCCCCGCGGCGCATCCGCTGGACTGACAAGGACCGTGCAAACGATGTGGCCCCCGACTTCCTACGAGGAAGTCGGGGGCCACATCATTTGCACGCTGGACTATCGGATCAATTCTGATCAGTTCAGCTCGAGGTCGACATCGAGGCTGATCGGTTTGTCCGCCGGGATATGGTACTGGGGGTGCACCGGCGACATCCAGGAATCATCGCCGCCGACGCCCATCTGTGCGGCAAGGACGCGCAGGAACATGTGCTTCGGCTTCGGCAGCTCGTCCTGATGCTGAGCCTCCTCAAGCATGAAGCTGGAGTACGGCAACAGGCTTACCGCGAACGGCGCGGCACCATCGGCGCGGCTGACGCGCATGCCGTGGCCGTGATCGTCGGTAATCTCGGCCCAACGCACATCCTCATGGTTGCCCGTCTCCTGCGGCATGAGGTACGGCGCATGATCCGCGAAAGCGTTGGTGCTCCACACGCCGAGCTTGGCATGTTTGCGGTCCAGGTACGTCTCCTCCGGGCCGGTGCCGAAGAACCTCAGGTTCGTGTACTGCACAGGCAACGTCCACTCGATGCCGAACGCCGGGATGGTGGGCAGGTCACCCTGCTCTCCAGGGTATTCGACGTGCAGGTTCACGCGGCCATCGGTGTGGGCCGTGTAGGAGACGGTCACCTTGGTGCGCTGCGCGGTGGCGAGCTCATACGTGTACGTGCCCTTGAGCGTGCTGTCGTCGATCTGCTCGAGCACGTTGTCCACGCAGCGGGCGTAGCGGCCGGCGCCCAGCCACTGGACGCGCTCGAAGCCATGACCGGCGCCGCGATCGTTGTCGGTCAGCGGACGGAAAGTGGTGATTGCGGGACGGCGCAGCACGAACTCGTTGCCGGCGAAGGTGTAGGAGACCATGCCGCCCTGAGTGCGCGAAAGCAGGACCTCGCGGCCGGCGCCTCGCACGCCGGCGTTCCAACGGCCCACGGTGATGGTCCCATCGGCCGGCTTCGTGTCGGGCGTCGCGGTCGCGTCCGCGGGCACCACGGCCTGTCCAAAGGCGAGCTCGTAGCCGCTTTCGGCCCAATCGGTCGCCTTGGCGAGACGCTGCGAGACCTGCAGCACCAGTTCGCGGGCGTCGGCGCGGTACGCCGCCACCGGCCATGCGACATCGAACGTGCGGGTCTCACCGGCCGGCACGTCGAAACGCCGGGCGGACTGCCAGACCGGCTTGCCGTCGGCGAGAACGCTCAGAACGAACACGTAGTCGCCGGTGGCGGTGAACAGGTTGTCGTTCTTGACGGACACCGAATCCTTCGTCACGTCGATGTGGACGTTCGAGTACAGCTGCTTGACCTCCTGGGCCTTGGGAGAAGGCTTGCGGTCGGCGAACAGCAGGCCGTCGCCGGAGAACTCGTAGTCGGACGGACGGTCGCCGAAGTCTCCGCCGTAGCGCAGGCTCCTGGTGCCGTCGGGCTGGGTGGCGTAGATGGCCTGGTCGATGAAGTCCCAGATGAAGCCGCCCTGATACTTCGGGTAGCGTTCGAGCGCCGTGTATTCGTCCATGTTGCCCACGGAGTTGCCCATGGCGTGCATGTATTCGCAGGAGAGGTACGGCTTCTTCGGGTCGTCCTTCAGGTACTTCTCGATCTCGTCGGCATGCGAGTACATGCGGGTTTCGATGTCGGTGACGTCATCGTAGTCACGGTTGTGGGTCACGCCCTCGTAGTGCACCGGACGGTTCGGGTCGATGTCGTGTACGTGCTTGTACATGGCGCGGAACACGTCGCCCACGTAGGACTCGTTGCCCAGCGACCAGATCAGCACGCTCGGGTGGTTGTAGTCGCGGCGCATCATGCTGTTGACGCGGTCGACGCAGGCCCCCTCCCATTCGCGCTTGCTGCCCGGCACGATGGTGTCCTCGGTGAGGACGTCTCCGGGCAGGGACCAGCTGCCGTGGGCTTCGAGGTTGGTCTCGTCGATCAGGTAGATGCCGTACTCGTCGCACAGTTCGTACCAGCGTTCCTGGTTCGGGTAGTGCGAGGTGCGGATGGAGTTGATGTTGTGGCGCTTGCAGAAGACCACGTCATCGATCATGTCCTGCTCGGTGATGGCGCGGCCGCGTTCGGCGTCGAACTCGTGGCGGTCGGCGCCCTTGAACACGATGCGCTTGCCGTTGATGGTCAGGATGCCGTCCTCGATGCGGAAGCGGCGGAAACCGACCTTCTGGGATGTGCATTCGATGACGTCGCCCGCCTGGTCGATGACGTCGACGTCAAGCTCGTACAGCGTCGGGCTTTCGGCGCTCCAAGGGGCGATGCCCTGCAGCGGCCCGCTGGAGATCGCGGTCTGCGCCTCCGCGTCGCCCGTCGTCTGCCACACCGTGTTGCCGTCGGCGTCCTTCAGGGTCGCGCGGACCGTGGCCGCGTCGGCCGCGTTGAGCACGGTCAGCGCGGCGTCGAGGGAGGCGGTGCCGGCCTTGGGATCCCAATCGGCTTCGATCTGCGTGTTCTCGATGTGCACGTGCGGGCGGGCGGCGAGTTCGACGGAGCGGAACAGGCCGTGCAGACGCCAGAAGTCCTGATCCTCAAGCCAGGAGGCGCTGGAGTATTCGTAGCAGGCGACGGCCACGACGTTCTCCCCGTCGTGCAGCAGTTCGGTGATGTCGAACTCATTGGGCGTGAAGCCGTCCTCGCCATAGCCGACGAACGCGCCGTTGACCCACACATAGATCGCCGTGGCCATGCCGTGGAACACGATCGACACCGATCCGCCGGTCTGCTTGGCGTTTGCCACGGGGGCGGAGACGGTGAACTTCCTGCGGTAGAGCGCGACGTGATTGTTCTCCGGGATGTTCGGTTCCAACGGGTTCTCGTGGCCGTCCCACGGATACTGGACGTTCACGTACTTGTGGTTCATCAGACCGGCCGTCTGCAGGTGGCCCGGAACCTGGATACGCTCGAACGAGGAGTCGTCGAACGACTCGGCCGTCGCGGGTTCCTCTTCGATGTTGATGTCGGCGGCCTGAACGACCTCGACCCGCCACTCGCCGTCAAGGCTCTGCTTGAGATCGGACCATTGTCCGCTCTGGGGGTCGCGGGCGTACCACTTGTGGCTGGAATGGGCCGGAGTCCGGTTCACCTCGAACACCGTCGGGTCGGTCAGCCAAGCCTGCGATGCGCGATCGACATGTGTGACGTCTGTCATGCTCTCCTACTTTCTGTCATTACCTCGTTGTGAATGATATTATGGAAGAGGCCGGGGCCTCCTTTACCGAAAAGGATAAACAGTGTTTATATAAAACGCAAATCCTGTTTACCGCTTCCAAATCATTGGCACTGCTTGCCGCCGACGCTGCGCCGCGTCCATGCAATGTCTCGGTTCAGCTCATGATATCCCATCCTTGCGACACGCTGTTTATCACCTTGTTTACTAATGCTTTTTACTTTCGGTGATAAAACTTGTATGCTTACTTTACAAAATCAATGAGTGATTCCATGCTCTGGGTTCTTAAGGAGAAGATTAATGAGCAACGAAAATGTCGCGGACGGTGACGTCCGCAGGAAGAGTGGGTTAGGCCAGCGCATCGCCTACGCGTTCGGCAACTTGGGTCAGGCCGCCTTCTACAACGCGATGAGCACGTACTTCATCGTGTATGTCACCAGCTGCCT
>JAIJEI010000250.1 GCA_022739095.1 Bifidobacterium sp. | reverse complement strand
TCGTGAAACAGGTTGTAAAACACTAGGCGCGGTTCGTGAAACAGGTTGTAAAACACTAGGCGCGGTTCGTGAAACAGGTTGTGAAACAGGTTGCGGAGCTGAATACAAAGGAGATTGAGGTACTGGTTGCGCGGCTGGATATGAGGCAGGCTGTGGAGCTGGATATGCCACAGGCTGTGAAGCCGGTCGCGGCGCAGATGCCCTGAATCCGTACCCTTCCTGCTGGCGAATGCCGCTTTTGACCAACAACCATAGCGCTAAGGCGGCGAGCGCAATACAAACCCACCCCGCACCTGGAATCACGATTGCCACGGCAAGGAACAGGAAGCATCCAAGACAATTCCAGTCCCATTGGCCGGCAATGAGGTCCTCGGCCAAGATGTGCCCATCGCGTACATCCGGCATCAGAAACCAGCCGAGTGCGTACAGAGCTGCGCCAAAACCGAAGAACAATGTACTTACAATCACCAACGCACGTACTAATGTGGAGCTCCAGCCAAGCCGTAAAGCGATGCCGCTGCATACGCCGCCGATCCACCGGTCGTCGCCGCGAACCAGTCCACTAGATCGCACCCAAGTGAAGAAGCGTCGCGATGTCTTGTTTTTTTGCGGACCAGGCTGCGGCTGTGGCTGATACGGATTCACATTTGGATTGCTCATGATTCCATTACACCGCCCGACCACTGCCACAACGCTCGGGGAACACCCTGATTGTTCCCTGAACACCGGGTAAACCCCGGCCGCAACGCCCTGAGCGCGGCACAATAGGAGTATGACGTCATCTCCCGAACCATTGTTGCCCGCACGCATGCCGCTGATGCGCCCCCGGCAGGGCCGCTGGCTCACCGGCGTGTGCAAGGGCATCGCCCTGCACTTGGGCATCGGCGTGGCATGGGTTCGGATTGCATTCATCGCACTGACCGTCCTCTACGGCGCAGGCATCATCGCTTATGTATTCCTGTGGGTGTTCATGCCCGCCGGAGACCCGGTGGCGGCTGCGGCTCGCACAGTGCCCGTTGATCAGGCGCCGCTTGCGCGAGGCAATCAGCCGCTTGCCGCTCATGACGACGAATCGGTAGCCGCACCGGAATCATTGTCCGAGGCCATCCAACGTGCTCCGAAACCGACCGTCGTGGCATTGGCCGGTTTCGCATTGATGGGCACCGGACTGCTGCTCACCAGCACCGGTGCGGATATCCAGATCGCGCTTCCGCTGCTGGTAGGGTTGGGCGGCATCGCACTGGCATGGATGAATCTTAGCCCGCGAGGCATGCAGCTGCTGTCTATGTTGGGCGGCATCGCACTGATTTTCGTGGGATGGGCACTGTATGTGCACAATGTCAGCATTCCTGGGTGGGGCACCTCTCCTCGACGCATTGTTGCCAGCGGATTCGTGATGATCGTCGGCATCGTGGTGGCGGTGATGCCGTGGGCGAACGCGATGCTGCAACGACTCACCCACGAGCAGGCCCTGAAGGAGCGCGAAGAGGAACGCGCCGACATGACCGCGCACCTGCATGATGGTGTGCTGCAGACGTTGGCGCTGATTCAGCTGCACGCCGAGGAGCCGACCACCGTATTCGCTTTGGCACGCAGTCAAGAGCGCGAGCTGCGCGAATGGCTGTATCAGGAGCGTTCCACATCGGATCGTTCGGTGGGAGCCGGATTGAAGCAGATTGCCGCCGAAGTGGAGGACGAGCACGGCAAGCCAATTGAGGTGGTCACCGTAGGCGACGCACGGCCGAGCGCCCAGACCGATGCGCTGCTGGACGCCACCCGTCAGGCGTTGGTCAATGCGGTCACGCATGGCGGCGAGCCGGTGTCTTTGTATTGCGAGGCCAGCGACACGATGGTCGAAGTGTTCGTGCGCGACCATGGCGAAGGCTTCGATATGGACGCCATTCCGCCCGACCGGCTGGGCATCCGCGAATCGATTATCGGCCGCATCAAACGGCGCGGCGGTACAGTGGAGATAGTGTCCAGAGCCGG
>JAIJEI010000249.1 GCA_022739095.1 Bifidobacterium sp. | reverse complement strand
GTAGAGCATACGCTCGTTCGGCTTGGCGGTCAGCAACGAAACCACCACGATGAACAGCAGCGAAATGATGAACGCCGGCAGCAGCTCATAGATGGCGAACACGCCGCCCAAGGGCTTGACGAGGTTGTGCCAGATCAGCACGGCCGCCGTGCCGGACAGCATGCCGGCCACGGCACCGGCCTTGTTGGCGCGACGCCAGTATAGCGAGCACAGCATCAACGGGCCGAATGAGGCGCCAAGCCCGGCCCACGCGTAAGAGACGACCTGGAAGATCGACGAGTTCTGGTCGTATGCCACCAGAATGCCGAACAGGAACATGACCACCAGCGTGACCCTAGCCACGATCATGACCTGCTTGTCGGTGGCTTTGCGGTGCAACAGCCCGCGGAAGATGTTCTCGCCCATGGCCGAAGCGCCGATAATCAGATACGAGGAGCTGGAGCTCATCGAGGCTGCGAAAATGCCGGAGACCACCACGCCACACATGAAGCTCGACAGCAGGGTCTGCGCCAGCATAATAAAAATGGTTTCCGCATCGGTGGAGGTCAGCAGTTCGGTGGGCATCATCGCGCGCCCCACCAGGCCGATGCACACCGCGCAACCCAGCGAAATCACGCACCAGGAGGTGGCGATGATTCGGGACTTGCGCACTTCTTCCACGCTGCGGATGGACAGGAAGCGCACCAGCACCTGCGGCATGCCGAAGTAACCCAAGCCCCACGCCAGCATGGAGATGATGGTGATGATGCCGTAGTCGGAGGGCGCACCGAACACGGCCTTGCCCGCCTCGACGAGCTGCTGGCCGGTGGCCGGGTCCAGCTTGGGCGTGGCCACCTGCGTGCCGGACAGGTAGCCGGGGATGGCACGCAGGAATTCCACGGTGTTGTCGACGCCGCCCGCGCTGGCCACGGTGCCGATGAACACCACCGCGAGCGTGAAGAACATGAGCATGCCCTGAATGAAGTCGGTCATCACCACGGACAAGTAGCCGCCCACCACGGTGTAGACGAACACAACCACCGCGCCGATGATCATCATGACGTGGTAGTCGAAACCGAACAACGTGGCGAACAGCTTGCCCACGGTCACAAAGCAACTGCCCATGTACACGCTGAAGAACACCAAGATGATCACGGCCGCGATGGTGGAGATCACGCCCTTCTTGTCGTGGAAACGCTTGGCGAAGAAGTCAGGAATGGTGATGGCATCGCCGGCCACTACCGAGTAGCGACGCAGTCGCCGGGCCACAAGCTTCCAGTTGAGATAGGTGCCGAGCGCCAGTCCGATGGCGGTCCACATCGGGTCGGCCGCACCAGTGAAGTAGGCCAGGCCCGGCAGGCCCATCAGCAACCAGCCGCTCATGTCGGAGGCTTCGGCGCTCAGGGCCGTGAGCCACGGCCCCACGCCGCGCCCGCCCGCGAAGTATTCCTTGGAGGAGGAGTTGGAGCGTTTGGAGTAGATGAATCCGATGGACAGCATGGCCGCAAAATAGATGACCATGGCCAGCAGAATCCAGAAATCATTGGCCAACTACGACCCCTCCTCAATCATGACGCCAAGCAATTACCGCCATGGCAGAACTATTGTGCTGATATGCGATTGACGCCGGAGCGGCGTCATACAGACCGTCACAGCCATGAATACGGCCGCAACGCACTTCTCCTGATGGTAGTGGATACAAGGGCTCGAGCACCTTCCACCGTTTCCATACTGAGACGCTGTATTATCCGAGCTCCCCGCACCCGAGGGGAGCCAAGATGACGGTCAGATGTCGTAGCGCCAGGACTTGTCGGTCACCACGCGGGCCATCGCCAAACCGATCGGCAGACAGATAATCACCATGAACGCACGGAACGCCCAGTCCAGCGCATTCATGGTCTGGAAACTGCCGAGGTACCACATGGCGCGGTACATATACAGACCGGGCACCATGATCACGATCGACGGCACGGTCAGGCAGATGCGCGGGTAGCCGAGGTGCGGCGGTAGCCAGCCACGTCGCACGGAT
>JAIJEI010000045.1 GCA_022739095.1 Bifidobacterium sp. | reverse complement strand
GCGGCGACTTCCGTATGCCAGCCGAGGGCCGTCTGGTCGGCCACCTGCGGCATGAGTTCGTGTTGGGTGCGGCCGGTCAGCGTCGAGGCGATCACGTCGCCCAGCGCGGCGAACATCAGGTTGCCGGACGCTTCCAGCAACGTGCGATGGAAGAGAATGTCGGCGTCGAGGTATTCGGATTCGTTCGCATGGTCCGAATGCGCCACCATCTCGATGGCCGCACGGGTCAGGGTGGCCCAATGCTCGGGGGTGGCGTTGGCGGCGGACAGGCGTGCGGCCATCGGTTCCACGGCGGCGCGTAGCTGGGAGAGTTCGTGCAGCACGTCGATGCGATGCGGACCGCGCAACCGCCACTGAATCACCTGCGGATCGAGAATGTTCCAAGCCTCGATGGGGTTTGCGGTGGCACCGGCCTTGCGCTTGACGGTCACCAATCCCATTGATTCCAAGACTCGCGTGACTTCGCGCGTCACCGTGCGCGAGGGGGTGGCGTCGCCGTCCATGTCCGGTTCGGGCAGGCGCTCGCCGGCACTTACCGTGCCGCTCACCACGGCCATGCCCCATTCATCAAGCAGGCGATCGTGGAGGGAGGTTTCGCTGGACGCTGCCATATTGCCTAAAGTCTCGGAAGTCATAAGACAAGTATTGCATTGAACGGCGAATATGGCATACATATTCGACACGCCGAGCGATAATTGTATTGCGTATTCCATAAGAACGCTTTATATTGGATTTCAACATACAAAACATATTGGGTGACAGTGAAACGTCATCCAAATACAACTTCTCAAAGAAGAGATGGATTATGAATACACTTGTTTTGGCTGAGGCCGCACAAGCCGTCCAGCTCAACAGCACCCAACTCGGCATCTCTGTGGTGGCCAGCATTGTGGTGCTGATTCTGCTGGTCACCGTCGCCAAGCTGCACCCGTTCGTCTCCCTGTTGATTTCCGCGCTCGTGGTCGGCATCGGCTCCGGCTACGGACCGGTGGCCACGGTGGAAAGCTTCTCCACCTCGTTCGGTTCCACGATGGCCTCCGTCGGCATTCTGGTTGGCCTCGGTGCCATGCTCGGCCGCGTGCTTATGGACACCGGCGCGGCGGACAGCATCGTCGACACCCTGCTCGCCAAAGCCTCGCCGAAAATGATTCCGTGGACCATGGCCCTGATCGGTGCCCTGATTGGCCTGCCGATGTTCTTCGAGGTCGGCTTGGTGGTGCTTGTGCCGGTGATCATCCTCATCACCCGCCGCTCCAAGCTGCCGCTGATGCGCGTCGCCATCCCCACCTTGGCCGGCCTGTCCGTGATGCACGCCTGCATGCCGCCCCAGCCTGGCCCGCTCGCCGCCCTGAGCTGCTTCAAGAACGGTTCCGTTGGTGTGACGATGATGTTCGGCTTGCCGATCGCCGTGATTACCGCCGCGCTCGTCGGCCCGCTGTTCTCCAAGTTCGCCGCCAAGTGGGTGCCGGTCGGCGCTCCCGAAAACTCCGACACCGGCAAGGGCCGCGTCGATGCGGACGGCAACCCGATCACCACCAAGCCCCCGTTCGGCCTGTCCGTGCTGTGCATCCTCGTGCCCGCCATCCTGATGCTCGGCAACGCGATCTTCGAAATCGTGGCCCCCGACCGGGCCGGCTCGGACGCCGTATACGCCCAGATTCTCGCCTTCTTCGGCAAGCCCGCCATCGCACTGGCCGCCGCCGTGATCTTCGCGATGATTGTGCTCGGCCGCACCACCCACATAAGCTGGAAGACCGTGAACGACTCCCTCAAGGCCGCGCTGCCGCCAATCGCAGGCATCCTGCTCATCGTCGGCGCTGGCGGTGGCTACAAGGGCGTGCTCGTGGACACCGGTATTGGCGACATCATCGGTAAGTTCGTGGAAAGCTCCGCCATCCCCATCTTCCTGCTCGCTTGGCTGATTGCCGCCTTCGTCCGCGTGGCCACCGGCTCCGCCACTGTGGCCATCATCACCACTGCCGGCATCCTCGGCCCGGTCGTTGAGCAGATGGACGTCACCACGCCGGCCATCGCCCTGCTGGTTATTGCCATCGGCGCTGGTTCCGTGTTCCTCTCCCACGTCAACGACGCCGGCTTCTGGCTCATCAAGGAATACTTCGGACTCGAGGTCGGCGAGACCTTCAAGACCTGGACCGTGCTCGAATGCCTGCTGTCCGTGGTCGTGCTCGCCCTCGTCATGATCTGCAGCATCTTCGTCCCCCTCGTCTAGTCACTTCAAAGAACCCACCATGACCTCAACAATCATCACCGCCAACACCATCCCCACCAACTACTTCACCCACGCCAAGCCAATCATCGTCCTGATGGGCGTGTGCGGCTGCGGCAAAAGCACCGTGGCCCAGCATCTCGTGGACCACTACGACATGAAGTACGCCGAAGCCGACGACTTCCACCCGCAAGCCAACATCGACAAGATGGCCGCCGGACACCCGCTCACCGACGAAGACCGCTGGCCCTGGCTCGGCACCATCGCCGCGTGGATCGACGAGCGCGTGGCCGCCGGCGAGCCCGCCGTGGTCACCTGTTCGGCGCTGAAGAAGATCTACCGCGACAAGCTGCGCCGCCAAGGCGTGGTGTTCGTCTACATGCAGGGCACATTCGACGAGGTGATGGAACGCCTCTCCCACCGTCAGGGCCACTTCATGAAGCCAAGCATGCTGCAGTCCCAGTTCGACATTCTCGAAGAGCCAGGCGATGACGAAGTGCACGTCAACGTACACATCGGCCAGGCCGATCCCGAACACGAAGCCATGGCCGTGGCCGATGCTCTCGGCCTGTGAGCATTTTGTAGGCTCCCCTCAGTCTCACTTCGTTCGACAGCTCCCCTCACCCGAGGGGAGCCAGATGAAACCAGCCGTTTATATATAGAAGGAACAGAACAATGCAGATGGGAATGATCGGCCTCGGCCGCATGGGTGGCAACATGGTCAAGCGCCTGCGCGATGGCGGCCACGACATCATCGGTTTCGACATGAACCCGGACTCCGGCCGCGACGTTGCGTCGTTGGAGGATCTGGTCGCCGCGCTCGCCGCCCCGCGCGTGGTGTGGGTGATGGTTCCGGCCGGCAAGCCCACTGATTCCACCATCGCCCGCCTCGGCGAACTGCTGGAACCCGGCGATATCGTAGTCGATGGCGGCAATTCCAAGTACACCGAGGACCGCGAGCACGCGGCCACCTTGGCTGAGCATGGCATCGGCTTCCTTGATTGTGGTGTGTCCGGTGGCGTGTGGGGTGCCGCGCGCGGCTACGCGCTGATGGTCGGCGGTTCCGATAAGGATTACGCCGCCGTGCTGCCGATTTTCCAGACCCTGAAGCCTGAGGGGGAGTATGGTCTGGTGCACTCCGGTCCGGTCGGTGGCGGTCACTTTGCCAAAATGGTGCACAATGGCATCGAATACGGCATGATGCAGGCGTTAGGCGAGGGATTCGCCACGATGATGCGCTCCGAATACGTCACCAATCCGGCCGAAACCATGGATTCCTGGCGTGAGGGTTCGGTTGTGGCCAGCTGGCTGCTTGATTTGTTCGACAATGCCACCAAGGATGATCCAGAGCTTAAGAACGTGCCGGCCGTGGCCAACGAATCCGGCGAGGCCAAGTGGATGATCGAGGCTGCGCTGGAACTCGGCGTGCCTGTGCCCACCACGGCCGCCGCCCTGTGGCAGCGTCAGACCTCGCGCGGCGGTGGCGATGACATCCTGCGCGTGGTCACCGCCCTACGCGCCCAGTTCGGTGGCCACGTGACCAAGGTGGACGAAATCGCCACGCACTAAAAACATCTTGGCTTCCCTCTTTCGAAGGAAGCTATTCACGACAGTTGACTGAGGGGGTGCCAGCGGTTTTGCCGGTCACTCCCCCTCAGTCAGCTACATCGACAGCTCCTTTATTCGTTGCTGAACATGCCGGCCATGTATACAGGCAGGTAGGTTACATTCCCCTCGACTGAGACGTTGCACGGGCCAAGCACATAGCCTGTATGGAGATGGTATTCAGGGTGGGCGAGCACGTTGTCCATTGCGCGATGGCGTTTGTAGGATTTGCCGGACTTCACCTCAATCGGCAGCACGTGATCGTTACGGTCTTGGATGAGAAAATCGAGCTCGCCGAGCCTCTTACTGTTGTAGTAGTACAGGTCAAATCCGTGAGCGCGTAGCTCTTGGGCCACCGCATTTTCATAGATTGAACCGTAGTTGATATCAGGGTTGCCGTTGAGTACGTCGAGCGCGGTTTTCTTGAGAAACGAGCCGGTAAGCAGACCCACGTCGTTGTAAAAGAGTTTGAAGAGGTTACGTTCCTTGCTCATCTCCAACGGTGTGCACGGTTCGTCCACGTTGTACGCGGCGACGGCTACATCCGCATTGACCAGCCAATCGAAATCGGAAGCAACCGATTGGAATCTCATGTTCTTCTCGATTTTGGCGAAGGTAAAGCGCTTGTTTGGGTTATTTAACTCGCTGGGCACCAAATCGTAGATAGCGCGGATATGCAGCCGGTCTACTTTGCGCGCGTATTGACTGATATCGCGGCGATATTCACGCTTTATGTTCTCTTGTATAGTGCGCACGTCCGCAACGCTGCCGTTTGCCACGAACGAGTCGACTGCGGCAGGCATGCCGCCGATAACCAGATATTTGGCGTACAGCTCCATGAACCTTTGATGAATGAACTCATCCACTTCCTGGTGCTTGACAAAGCATTCGGCAAGCATATCGAATACGTCGTTGCCGATATGCTGAGACCAGCAGAACTCTTGGAAATCCAGTGGATACATATCCAGCTCAGTCAGATACCCGACCGGTACCGAGCGTATATTTTCGAGCTCGACTCCAAGTAGCGAGCCGGAAAGCGCATAGTCGAACCGACCATCATCTACAAGGAACTTAATTGCGGTGACCATTTCTTTGCAACGCTGAACCTCGTCAAAGAAAATTAGGGTTTTGCCGGGTACTAATGGCGTATTTACGGCCAGTTCCAGTCTCATCAGTAGGTTTTTGGCATCGCGGGGCCGATCGAATAATGTAACGAGGTCGGGGTTCTCGATGAAATTGAGCTCGGCGATATGGTCGTAATGCTGTTGGGCAAAGTGCCTGATGATATAGGTTTTGCCGATCTGACGAGCTCCAGTGACCAGCAGTGCAGTGCGTTTCGGTGCCGATCTCCATGCTTCCAGCTGTGTCTCGATTTTTCTTCGCAGCATGAGAATCTCCAGTCATTTGTAGGCCTTATATCTATGCTGGGCACGTTTTCCAACTGTTTATAGAGCATATTTTACACTTTTCCAACCATAAGAATGCGGTTTTGGCTACGTTTTCCAACCTCAAAATGGGGAGTTTTATACACTTTTCCAACTTATGTATGTGGGGCTCTATATTTCACGTGAGACGAAAGTGGCCCCCCTCAGAGAGGGGAGCCAAGGAAAATACGGCTTTTACTTATGCCAGGTGGCTGCGCATGAACCACTGAAATTTCTCGAGTTCCTGCACGTGGTCCTGGATGATGTTGGAGCTGATCACATCCAGCTCGTCCAGCTCGGCGATGGTCTTGCGGTCGTCGGCGATGAAGGCGTCATAGTACTCGATCAGCGCCTTGAGGTACTCCTCGGTGCCCACGCGGCCCTCGGCGTCGAACGATTTCCACGTGCGGTTGCGCACGATGGCGTCCGCACGGCCGTCCGGGGCGCCGCCCAGAGTGGCGATGCGCTCGGCGGTCTCGTCGGCTTGGGCCAGCACGGCCTCGACCTCGGGGTCAAGCATCTCGTGAACGGCGATGAAGTTCGGGCCGGTCACGTTCCAGTGTGCATGCTTCAGAACCAGAGCGGCCTCCTGCTCCTGGCTCAGTCGGTTCTGCAGGATGGCGATGGCCTTCTCACTGGCCGCTTCATCAAGGCCCGGCACAACAAATGCAAGTGTCATAATATTCCTTCTTTCAGTAGGTGGAACGTTGCCCTTTCATTCTACATTTTTCGGTTTTGCCCCGGGCCGAATAGGTGGTGAATATCATGTGGCTAGTTGGCATCGTCCTTTTGTGATTCGGCTGGCAGCGGCGCATGGTCCGGGGCACCGGCTTTGCGGACTTCGATGGTTTCGATGCGGCGGCCATCCACCTTGGTGACGACCATGTTGTAGCCGTCGTCGGAATGCAGCACGTCGCCTACCGCTCCCATCTTGCCGGTCTTGGACAGGAAGTAGCCGGCGACCGTCTCGTACGGGCCGTCCTCCAGTTCAATGCCGGTCAGATCGGCGAAGTCCTCAATGGTCATGCTGGCCTCGATTGTGGCCACGCCATTGACGAACGCGGTGCGGGTGGTGCGTTCGCCGCCCTTCTCGCTGGGCAGGTCGTATTCGTCGCGAATATCGCCCACAAGCTCCTCAGTCATGTCCTCAAGCGTTACGATGCCGTCCGTGCCGCCATATTCGTCGATGACCACTGCCAGATGGATGCCGCGCTTACGCAGCAGTTCCAGGCTCGGCAGCAGCTTGGAGGTGCCGGGCAGAGAGATGCCTTCGCGCACCACATCGCGCACGATCTTGGCGTTCGGATCGCGCACGTCCAGCAGATCGCGCACATGCACGAAGCCAATCACGTCGTCGAAATCCTTGCCGGTCACCGGGTAACGGGAGTACGGCTGGTCGCGTACGAACGCGGCGGCCTCGGCCAAGGGCTGGTCGCCCTCGATGAAGACCACGTCGGCACGCGGGCGCATCACCTCGGCGACGATGGTTTCGGACGCATCGAACACATCGTCCAGGATCGTGCGTTCATCCTTGGACAGGTTGGTGTTGGAGCTGACCAGCACGCGCAGCTCGTCGTCGGACACCTCGGACTCGGTCTGCTGCGGGTCAAAGCCGAGCAGGCGGACGATGCCGTTCGTGTTCTTGCCGATGAGCCAGATGATCGGTCGGCAGACGGCGGCGAAGGCGTCGATGGCGGGCACCACAGCGCGCGCGATCTGCTCGGTGCGCTGCATGGCGATGCGCTTGGGCACCATCTCGGAGATCACGATGGAGCAGTAGGAGATGATGAGGGTCAGGATGATGTTCACTAGGCCGCCGGCGATGCCGGGGTGCACGCCCCAGCTTTCGACCACCGGAATCAGGTAGGGGGCGATGGAGGAGGCGCCGAACGAGGCGGACAGAAAGCCGGAGAGCGTCACGCCGATCTGCACGGTGGAGAGGAAGGTGTTCGGGTCACGTGCGATTTTGGCGACTTTGGCGCCGCGAGCGTCCTCCTGCTCCATTTGCTCGATCTGCGAGCCGCGCAGAGAGACCAATGCCAACTCGGTGCCGGAGAACACGGAACCGATAACGAGAAACACAAAAATCAGGAGGATGTTCAAACCAAGTGACATGCCTTCAACTCTAGGGGAGTGGCACGTCAAATTGGGATTAGGGGGGGTGACTATGCGCAGCGTCGCAATTCGGAATACGCTCATTAGGTCAATTGTGTGTTTATTAGGTCACTAGTTGGCAGTGCCGGGTATTGAAATGGCGGCATTTCAATACCCGGCACCGGTGCTTGCCGACCTAATGAACGTGCAATCGACCTAATGAACGGGAAAATATTTTGGAGGTTTCGGTTTGCCTTAGAAACTGAGTACTTCCACCTTGCCGGAATCGAGCTGATAGCGGGCGCCGACGATCATGAGCTTGTCAGCGGCGAGGGCCTGCTGGATGACAGGAGACTGCTCCACCAAAGTTTCAATAGTGTGGGCCACATGCACGCGCTCGATGTCCTCGTGCTCCTTAAGCTCCGCCTCGCGCGCCTGCCAGACGGACATGCCTGCCTGACGCAGAATAATCGATTCGGCGTCGGCGATGTGCTCATCGAGATCATCCATGGCGTCGGCGGCCTCCAGCGAACCGTCGGCCTCGGAGGTGATGGTGTGCATCAGGTCGTCCAGCTCCTGCTCGGCGGCCTCGATTGCGCCGCAATGCTCGTGACCGAGCACACAGATCAGGCTGACATGCAGCTTCTTGACCGCGTACTCCAGCGAGGCGATAACCGCGCTATCAATGAGTTGCCCGGCGGTGCGTACGGTGAACAGGTCGCCCAGGCCCTGATCGAAAATGATTTCCGGAGGTACGCGCGAGTCCGAGCAGGAGAGCACCGCGGCATCCGGATTTTGGCCGTCTAGCAACGTTTGACGGGTTTCCTTGTCCTGCCATGGATGGTCCGGCTTGCCTTCGGCGAATCGGCGATTGCCTTGGAGCATACGGCTCCACGTCGCATTTGCGGTCGATTCCCGTTCAACGTCTGCCTGAGCCATGAAAACCTCCATTATCAGCGGACTGCTGGTACCCATAGTAGCGATTGGAAGTGCGGATTCGCGACTGCATGCATAATCTGGCTTTGCCCAAAGCATAATGAGAACGCTCACAGTCTCAATCCTGTTTAAGGGTGGGCCGTGATGATAGTCGGCACAAGGGCGGCGGGCTATGTGATAAGGCTCATACATTACGCCCGCGCGAGCCTTGACTCACCACATTACGATAGGTGGCGGTAAACGCTTGAAGATTAACAATTCCCGAAAGGACCGATGATGACTCTTCTGCAGCATGAACTGACCGATTTTAAGGTGAACGCATTCCAGAACAACGAGTTCCATGAGGTGACCAAGGACGATGTGCTCGGCCACTGGTCCCTGTTCTTCTTCTACCCGGCCGACTTCACATTCGTGTGCCCCACCGAGCTTGAGGATCTGGCCAAGAATTACGCCAAGTTCAAGGAAATCGGTTGCGAGATCTACTCCGTCTCCTGCGACACCCACTTCGTGCACAAGGCCTGGCACGACGCCAACGAGAAGATCGCCAAGATCGAGTACCCGATGCTTGCCGACCCGACCGCTCTGCTGGCCAAGGATCTCGACACCTACAACGAGGCCGATGGAGTAGCCGAGCGCGGCGACTTCATCGTGAGCCCCGAGGGCAAGGTCGTGGCCTATGAGGTCATCTCCTCCAACGTGGGCCGCAACGCCGAGGAGCTGCTGCGCCGCGTGCAGGCCTCCCAGTTCGTCTACGAGCACGGCGATCAGGTCTGCCCCGCCAACTGGACCCC
The DNA here is from genome assembly GCA_022739095.1 of Bifidobacterium sp. Taxonomy (GTDB): domain Bacteria; phylum Actinomycetota; class Actinomycetes; order Actinomycetales; family Bifidobacteriaceae; genus Bifidobacterium. The sequence continues at coordinate 3,476 of JAIJEI010000045.1, read as the reverse complement.
GGGCGAAGAAACCATCGAGCCCAGCCTCGACCTCGTCGGCCAGCTGTGACGGTTTGAGCTAGAGACATGTGGTTTGCCCCCGCTGGCGGGGGCTGTCGGCAACGCCGACTGGGGGTGGTCACGGCGATATGTGAACCATCCCCACCAGCTTCGCGGGAGCCCCCGCCAGCGGGGGCATATGTATGTTTAAGGAGTTTCAATCATGACTCAGGCCAACAATCTCTATGACGTCGTCGTCATTGGTGGCGGGCCGGCTGGCCTGACGGCCGGCCTGTACCTGGCCCGCGCTCGCTACCGTGTGCTGATTCTTGAAAAAGATGATTTCGGCGGCCAGATCACCATCACCAACGAAGTCGCCAACTATCCGGGCGTGGGCCGCACCACGGGCCGCGCGCTCACCCAAACCATGCGTCAGCAGGCTCAGGACTTTGGTGCCGAATTCCTCTCCGCCGAAGCCACCGGCCTCGACGTGGATGGTGACATCAAAACCGTGCACACCTCACGCGGTGACCTCAAGGCGTTCGGCATCCTCATCGCCACCGGCGCCAGCCCGCGCAAGCTGGGCTTCGAGGGCGAGGCCGAGTACGCCGGCCGCGGCGTGGCCTACTGTGCCACCTGCGACGGCGAGTTCTTCACCGGCAAGGAAGTGCTGGTGGTCGGCGGCGGATTCGCCGCGGCCGAGGAATCCGTGTTCCTGACCAAATACGCCTCCAAAGTCACCGTGCTCGTGCGCGAACCGGACTTTACCTGCGACGCCGCAGTGGCCGCCGAAGCCAAGAACAACCCGAAGATCGACGTGCGTTATCAGGTCGAGCTGAAGGGCGTCACCGCCGGCCAAGGCGGCCTGCGCGAAGCCTCGATCCTGAACCTTGCCACCGGCCAGACCGAAACGTGGAAGCCCGCCGACGCCGGCACCTTCGGCGTCTTCGTGTTCGCCGGCTATGTGCCTGCCACCAATTTGGTGCGCGGCGTGGTGGAGCTCGATGATCACGGCTACGTGGTCACGCACGACTACCTCGAAACCTCGGTGCCGGGCGTGTACGCGGCCGGCGATCTGCGCGTCAAGAACCTGCGCCAGGTGGTCACCGCCACCGCCGACGGTGCGATTGCCGCCGTGGAACTGGAACGTTATGCCAAGCAGATGAGCGAGAAAACCGGCTTGGTGCCGCCGCGTCCCACTGCTTCCGCTTATGAGGAGTCCGAGGCCAAGGCTGCCTCCGCTGCCTCGGCCGCTGGCACGACGCCCGCCCCGGTTCCCGCCAAGCGCAGTGCCGATGCCGCAGCCGCAGCCAACGCCACCAAGAAACCCGGCGAACTGTTTTCCGCCGCCATCAAGCAGCAGCTTGGCGTGGTCTTCGGCCGCATGACCCGCCCGGTCACGCTCGCCCTTGAGTTGGACGGCACCCCGCTTTCGGCGGAATTGCAGGGCTTCATCGGCGAGATGGTTGCGTTGTCGAATGGCAAGCTGAACTCGGTCGCCGTCGATGCTGCGGGGCTGATCACGGCGGTGGATGGTGCTTCTGTGCCGACTTCTTTGGTGGTTGGCGAGCCGTTGGCCGTCACCTTGCCGGACGGCACCGAATTGCCTACTTATGGCTCGCTGGACGATTCCGGCCGCGCCACATTCGATGTCACTGGCGTCCTGCCGCTCGCTCGCCCAACTGTGCGCATCTGCGTGCCGGCTGAGGGCGACGGCAAGGCTGGCAAGGAAGGCAATGGTTCACTGGTCTTCATCGGTCTGGCCTTCCACGGCGTACCTTCCGGCCATGAGTTCAACTCGTTCGTGCTTGGACTGTACAACGCGGCCGGTCCCGGTCAGCCGTTGGGCGATGACCTGGTCGAACGTGCGAAGTCCATCACGGACCCGCTGAACATCATGATCCTCGTCTCACTCACCTGCACGATGTGCCCGGAAACCGTGCTTGCTTCCCAGCGCATTGCCTCCCTGAGCCCGGCCGTGCGTGCCGAAGCCTACGACGTCTCGCACTTCCCCGAACTTAAGGACCAGTACGGCGCGATGAGCGTGCCCTGCATCGTCGTCACCCACGCCGACGGCACCCAGCAAGTCGAATTCGGCAAAAAGAGCATCCCCCAAATGCTCGAACTGGTCGGCGCGTAAGCACGCTACCCCAGCAAAAAACAACGATTCTGCCAAAATCGCGGCGTGCATCGATTGATGCGCCCGATTCCGACAGAATCGTTGTTTTGCGGCAGCTCAGACTCAGGCCTTGATGGCTTTCGTACCGTTTGTGTCGCCGAGGTACTTGACCAGGCTGATGCTGATCAGGGCCACAACGAACAGGCCGGTGAGCACCGGGATGAGTGCGGCATAGCGGTGGGCCTGATCAGGCGCGTGGGCAACTACGAACGAGGCCAACTGGTTGCCGGATAGGCCGGCGAACGCCCATGCGCTCAGCGTCAGACCGTGTGTGGTGGAGACGGTTTTGGTGCCGAAGTGCTGATCAAGCAGCACGGGCAGCGTCGAGAAGCCGTCGCCGTAGCCTGCGTTGACGAGGAACAGCAGAGCCAGCACGGCCCACAGCAGAGCGTTGTCGATGCTGTTGGTGAAGATCTGCAGCAAGCACACGGCAATCGACATGATGAAGATTACCTGATAGACGGTCTCGCGGCGCTTCAGGTGGTCGGAGAGTGTGGAGAAGCCCACGCGGCCAGCCGTGTTGAACACGGAGTCCACGGCGAGCACCAGTCCGATGATGCCGTAGATGGCGGCGGCAAACTTGGCGGGGCTCAGGTTGGCATACTGCGGAAAAGCCTTGAGCACATCGTGCAGGATGTCCTTCTCTTGGCTGATGAGGGCCAAGCCGCAGGTGATGTTGATATAGAAGGCTATCCAGATGCCCCAGAACACGGGCTTCTTGAGAATCGTCTTGCGGCTGATGTGTGAGGTCGCGGAATCGTACACCCAGCCGGCCGGACGCTTGATGAGCAGGAAGCCGACGAACATCATCACCGCGTAGACCACGGCGAGGATGAAGAACATGTTGACCAAGCCAACCGTGCCGATGAGATATTCCATCAGTGGGCTGGCGATGGCCTTGGCCAGGCCGAAACCGGCGACGGCGATGCCGGTGGCCAGGCCCTTGTTGTCGGCGAACCAAAGCATCAGGTTCTTGACCGGGGTCAGGTAGCCGACGCCTAGGCCAATGCCCATGATTACGCCGTAGCAGATGAACACGCCCGGCAGGAAGTTCAGGGTGATGCTTACGCCCGTGCCGGCGAAGCCGACCACGAAACAGACCATGGAGACGAGTGCGGATTTCTTGATGTTTTTCTCCACCATCGGCCCGGCAAACGCGGCGGACATGCCGAGGAAGAAGATGGCGAGTGAGAAGCCCCATTCCACGGAGGCGGGGCTGGCGTGGAGACGGTCAGCGATAAGCTGCTTGAACACGCTCCAGCAATAGACGGTACCGATTGGGATATGAATCAGCAGTGCGGGAATAATCGCGCTGGTC
>JAIJEI010000044.1 GCA_022739095.1 Bifidobacterium sp. | reverse complement strand
TGCCAAATCATCCGCACTAACCGCCATGGTACGCACCGCATTCTGGCCGAAATGCGGCGCAAAATGAGGAAACCATTGAGCAAACGACCAATCAATGCCAGCAATCGCCTGACCTCGATCCTTAAGGCGAGGAGACAGCAGATACAACGTGAGATCACGGGTGGAATGCAATGCCGCCATCTGCGCGGTCATCCATGACACCACCGGATACAACACGCCGGCATTTCCAGTGCAGCCAACACATCCGGCATCCGGCAGAGATACCGCTACCGGGAAATTCTTCAACTGCCACTTGGTGACCCGCTCAAACTCCATCTTTTGGGGGTCTTCCAATGTGATGTGCGAGTCTATGGTTCCCGTGCCCACACGCAAACGCAGCCACGATTCATCAGTGGAGCGACGGTTCCACAACCGTGCGGTGTGACGAGCGCAGATATCCAATACCTGTGTGGGATCAGGATACTCCCGTCGTGACTGGGCCACCTCAGCATCAACAGCTTTTTGCGCCTCGCCGCGAATACGCTTCGTGTTTTCCGCAAAGCGTTTCATCTGCTGCTTGTATCGCTTCTTTCCAGCACGATTACCGGAAATATACGAGCCAATCATCATCGCTGGGCTCATCAGACCGAACATGAGATAGGTATAGCTCTTCAGAAGCACGCACATTACTGCAGCCATCGCCAGAGGCAGCAGGCTCGCGAGCAGGGGAATCGGCGCTTTCTCTGGCTTCTGCGGTTCTCCGGGCAGCGTAAACTTTCGCTGTTTGACCACCTCGCGAATCTTCGGCGGCCTAGCGAACAGCCAGCGACCTTCCATTTCTTCAGTATCCACCGGCACGGAAGTCTCACGGCCGTGAGTCACGGTGACAATGCATTCCGGCAGCACAATTTCGGTGCTGTTATTCAGTGATACCGGTTCTATGACTTCTTTGCCATCGATGAAAACACCGGAATGAATTTCCCGCTTGCGCTTGCGGTACCATGCGGCGCGCTTCTGCAGCTTGCCTTCACGCACATGCGGAATCAGACGTACGTCACTGTCCGCCCCGACATCCAACATGAAATCCGCATTCATGGAGTTTCGTTCAGGATTCAGCAATGTGCCTATCGACATCGTGCCGGCAGACACATCATATACAGCGCCCGCATTCTCGCCGCTGACAAACCGCAATTGCACATAACCATCATTGAGACCGGTATTGGCATAAGGATTCAACGGTTTCCGATCACACTTCAACAGCGAAATCCACGACCCCTCGTGCAAACCCGCCTGCGACACGGTAATGGTCAGAGGCACAGTTCTACCATCTATGGCCAAACCCATGGAATCCAAAGGCGACTGAAATCCCACAATATTGGACAACGAAGGAAGAATAGCGGATATCGACGTATCACCGGACACATCCAGATAGGCAGTGAAACGCACATCCGCAATGCCATCGTGGATGGTAACCAAACCCTTCATCAGTTTCTCCCCTCGCCTATCTTCTGATTAATTTATATCATCGCTCTGCCCATAGATTCGCAGCAGGCATGCACAAATGAAAGGGACGCCAGCACATCCTCGAACACACACAACGTCTACGCACGACAAGCGATGCCGTTCAACACCACAGCCGGTGACCAGACAACCCATACCCAGCCAACACCACATCACGCAATCCCTCATCAACGGTAGTGGGCCAGCCCAGAATCAATTGGACTGGCCCACTATGGCATCAGCAATTACTCACCGCAACGCCCCGCAAACAACCCTCGTTAACGGGAAACGAGTGCAGTCACCTCACCGCTCGAACGGGTTCTTGCGGTACGCAAACTGCTTCCGGCGCTGCTGCGCCATCACAATCGCTCCGGCGATGGCGGCCAAGACCACCAGCGCACCGAAGATCATCGTGTTGCGCAGCCATGGGGTGTGGGTGGCGTACTGCCACCAGTTGGAGGCCACGTAGATGTTGTCGTAGGTGGACGTCGCCTCGTTGCCTGCCTTGTCGATCGTGCGGATCACGATCTCGTGGCTCTTGGCGTCGGCGTCGAACGTCAGACTCGGCGTGGACTTGAGCGTGGCATCGCCCTTCCAGCTGTCTTTGAGCTGGCCGTCGACATACACTTCGGTGGACTTGATGCCGAGGTTGTCTTTGGCGTCCACCGACGCGGGCTGTCCCTGCTGGCTGTAGTACACGGTGCCGGACTTGATGCCGAGCAGCGAAGCAGTCGGTGCGGTGGTGTCGACGGCGAAGTTCACTTCGGCAGTGCCCTTACGGTCGGTGTTCTTCTTGTCCATGGTGTTCTGCGAGAGGTTGCCCGCCTCGTCCATGGACTGCACCTGCACACGGTAGAAGCCGTCGGAGTTAAAGCGGGATGCCGGCACGGTGTACACCGTACGGCTCCAGCCCTTGTCGTCAGAGGTCGCGACCTTGTAGTCGTTGTTGGTGAGCGTGGTCGCCTTGTCGTCCTTGGCGATCACGATCTGGCGCTTGCTCAAGTCAAGACCGGAGACGTTGATCTCCGTTATCTGCACGTCCTGCGCCTTCTTCAGGTAGGTGCCGCGCAGGTTCGTGGTGTCCGCATCGAACGTGTAGGTGGAGCCGAAGCGGTTCACGGAGAAGGTCTTCTTGGTCTCGAACGTGTTGCCAGCCAGATCGGTGCCGTGCGCCTTGATGGTGTACACGTCATCGAAGTCGACCTTGCGTTCGAAGTCCGTGAAGTCCACGGTGCGGTCGTTGGCCGTATCGGTGGTGACGTTCTTGGGCATCTTGTCGCCCTTGAGTTCGCCGCGATGGTCGCCGACCAGCGTGTAGCTCACGTTCTTCATGTCGATGTTGACATCGTTGAAGTCGATCAACGGTGCCACGGTACCGGCGTACGCGGTCTTGTCTTCCACGCGGTCGATCTTGATCTGCGGCTTGGTCTTGTCAACCACGAACTCGGGTTCGCTCACCTCTTCGGCCTTGTTGCCGGCCAGATCGGTGGCGGTGGCCTTGATGGTGAAGTGCGCCTCGCCCGTAAATGCCACGGAGTTCGTCCACTCGGTGGATTCGCGCGTGCCGCCGGTGCGCTGCCAGCCCGCCGGGCCGGGGGCTGCGGTGTCCGCGCCGTTATCGTCCTTGGCGGTGACGGTGATGACCGATTCGTCCTTGGAGAAGTTGCGCTCGACTTCGCGAATGGTAGCGTTGCGATCGGCCGCGTAGTACTTGCCGTTCTTCACGTTGTTGTTGTCGAAGGTGAGGGTCAGCTTCGGAGCCACGGTGTCGACCGTGAACTCCTCGTGAATCGTATTCGACGGGTGATCGCCCGGATCGGTGTAGGCGGCGTCCACAGTCCAGTCGCCGTCGCTGTCGGCGGCGAAGGTGGCCACGTACGTCTTCAGGTCACCGCTCGCGTTCTTGAAGGAGGAGACCGGAATGGTGGCCTTCTTGCCGTCGATCGACGTGGTGACGACCACACGATCGCCCTCATACTTCTTGGAGAAATCGAAGTTCGATTCGGTCAGTGTCACGGTACCGGTACGGTGGGCCTTGTAGTACTTGCCGTTGCGCACATCGTTGTTGTCGTAGGAGACCGCGATGGTGGGAGCCACGGTGTCGATGGCCACGCCGTTCAATCCCTCCAGTGCGTTGGCGGCTTGGTTGCCGTTCACACCTTCGTAGGTGTTGAGCCTGCCGGTGTCGACCGGGTTGCCGGCCTCATCGCGAATGGTGAGGCTGGTTTCACCAAGGTAGACGCGCTGGCTGTCGCCATCCATCGTGAAGCTGATGCTGCCGGCGGCCGCGTCGCCCGCATAGACGGGAGCCGGGTCGTTCTTGCCGGAAAGCCAGTTGTCGAAGTGCTTGGTGGAGAACGCGGTGGAGTCCGCGGTCACACCGGACACATTATCGCTGATGCCGTTCAGCGTGGCCGTGAAGACATCAGTGGAGAAGATCCAATCCCACTTCTTCGGTGCTTCACTGGAAGCGGTCAGGTCGCCCAGCTTCGGAGCGGTCCAGTCGAGCACCACGTCTTTGGACTGGGTGGATGCCTCATTGGCCTTTGCCTGTAGACCGGCATAGGCGAGGTGCAGCGTGTAATTGCCTTCTACTTCGTTGGTCTTGCCGTTGATCAACAGCTTCTGGCCGAAGAGCGTCCACGTGTAGCCATCGCCTTCAGTCCACTGTGCATCGCTGGCATCCAACGGCTTAGTGTTCTGCTCGTTCTGGCCACCGGTCAACGGCGTGGTGTTCGAAGTACTACCAGCGAGCAGGTTCGTCTTGCCGGCGTTGAGCTTGGCGTAAATCGGAAACCAGTGGTCGGTGATGGTGTAGGCCACCTTGACCTTGCCACGGAAGTACTTGTTGTTGTTATCACTGGAGTCGGGCACGGAGTTGTCGGACTTGGTGACCGCGAAGGATGCCTTGGTATCGTCACCATTCACATCGGCAACAACGGCGTCGTAATCCTTGACATTGTCCTGAACCGGAGCTTTCTTGAAGCTTTCCTTGTCCAGCGCGTTGCCGAGGTTGTCGTTGACGCTTACCGTGATCTTGCTCAGGTCGTAGAAGCCTTCCTGATCAAGGGTCAACTGTCCCTTGCCTTCGTTGTCGAGTGTGACATTCACCGTCTTGCCCTCGGCAAGCGTCTTGCCCTTCAGATCAGTGCCGTCAGGAATGGTCAGCTTAACGGAGTCATCCTTGATGCCGGACGTATGGGCTTCGTTCTTGGCGGAGTCGTTCGTGGACTGGCCGTTGGGCAACAAGTCCTTGATCCAGACCGTGAACGTCTGTGCACCGGCCTTGGCGAAGACCGTGTAGCTCTTGCCTTGCACGGTGGTATCGACGATGGTCTCGCCCTTGGCACCGGCCGGACCGCTGATCTTGGTCAGCACTGGGCGCTTGGTGTCCAACAGGTAGTTGGTAGTGCCGGTGCTTTGCGCGTTGAACAGCTCGACATTGTTGCCGAAGTTCTTCTGGAGCGTCAGCTGATAGTCGCCGTTGAGCTGCTTGCCAGTGGCGGCCTCGTCGGTTTCGGTCCGCTTGGGCAGGTTTGCGGTGCCCAGCATGATGACGCCGTCCTTATAGGTGGCGTCACTGATCTTGAACGTGAAGTCCTTCGAGCCGGCGTCGCCGTATTGCACCGCACCGGTCAGCAAATTGGCATCGGCATAGCCGGCCTTGACCACATCCCAGCGGTAGGCGAAGGCGGGGTCTCCGGTGACCTTGAGGGAGATGTTGGTGAGGTCTTCCTTGTAGGTCTTCTGCGGTTCGGCATCGTTGAGCTGCAGAGTCGCCTTCGCGGTCTGCTTGCTCACGCCCAGCGTATCCGGCAGCTGCTTGGCCGCAGCGGCCACGGTGGTATCAGTGGACTTGGCCAGTGCGGCCTTCACCGTGGCCAGTGTGTCGACATCGCTGACATTGGGCTTCGTGGTCGCCTTATCGGTGGCCCTGAGGGATACGCCGGCCAGCGTGTACTTGCCGTCCTGGTCGCCCAGCGTCAGTTGGACCTTGTTGGGGTCGTTGTTCACACGCTGAAGTTCGGTCCACTTGCCGGTGACCTTATCGCCATTCCACGTGGTGTAATCGACCTTGGCTTCGACCTTTGCCAGACCAGAGGTCTGTGCATCGTCTTTGCCGGCACCTGTTGCCGTGGAATCGGGCAGCAGATCGCACACGTCCAAAGTGATGGTGGCGGCAGAACGGGACACGACACTGATGGAATCGTCCTTGGTGGAAGTCAGTTCATCTTTGCCTGCCTGGTAGGCGGCACCGGTGAAGCTCGGGGCTTGCGTATCCACACCAAAGGTCTTGGCGTTATTGGTCACATCACCCAGCACCGCCAGCAATGTGGGGTTATCGGTTACCGCAATGGAGTACTGGCCGTTGGCGTTCTTGGCATCAATCAACGGCTTGGCGACATCCGCAGAAATCACGATCTCGTCACCGGCGTTGTTCACCGTGGCGCCGGCCACCGGGAACGCGCCCTGGTACACGGTCTTGCCGCCAGCAGTCAATGTGCTGGTGAGCAGGTTCAGGCCCTTGGTGCCGGCACCTTCTTGCAGACCCTTCAGTTCGTCCGCCAGCCACAGGTTGTTCTTGACGGTCAGTGTGACCTTGGGAGTGCCGTTGATGTAATCACTGCCACTCACCGACACCGTGGTCTTCGGTGCGACATTCTTGCCAATACGAATCTTCGTGTAGATGAACTTATTCCCGGCAATTGCGTTTACCGTTTCGGCCTCGGACTGCGTACCTGCATTGTCCGTGGCTTGGATGGTGAACTTCGTCAAATCGTAGGTTCCGGCCTTGGCGAGCGGGAATGTGTAGGTGCCGTCACCGTTGTTGGTCAACGTGACCGTGGCCTGCTTGCCCGTCTCAGGATCGATACCGCTTGCAATCACCTCGCCCACACCGGCACCATCATCCGTAACGGTGAAGGTCAGGGCACGTTCTTTACGGTCGACTGCGAAGAGTGTCTTTCCAAACGGAATATCAATGCCGCCGTTCTTGGAGTAACCCTTCCACGCAACGGTAGGAGCGGTGGTGTCGATGGCGAACGACTGCGTTACAGTCGGCGCGCCCGGCAGCGCGGGGTTCAGCCTTACGGTGTGGCTTCCGGTCTTCAGATCCAGTCCGGCAGCGCCGCAGTCCACGGCACCATTCGTAAGATCAGCGGCATCGCACACCGGGATTGTGGCACCGGTGCCGTCGGCAGCCGGAACGGTCAGCAACTTGATACCGTTCGCCTTGAGCAGGGCGAGTTCATCGGCGAAGTATGCGCTCGTGCTGCTCACCGAGAAGCCGCCGACCTTGCTGTAATACGTGGTGCCGTTGTTGACAGCACCCTTATCCGGGGTGGTACCGGTCAGATTCAGGGACAGACCAGTGCCGGCATTCGGGTCAACAATAACGGTCTTCACGCTGAGCAAGTCGCTCAACGGCTTCGCATCGGAAGCGCTGCCGAACCCATTGGTGACCGTAACCGTGGTCTTGGTCAGGTCAGTCTTGCCGTTAGGCACAGTCCATGCTTCACCTGCATTGACCGTATCGGTCTTGGTGCCGTCGCCATTCGGATACGTCACCTCATAAGACACAACATTGGCTGCCTCAGCCGCAACCGGAGTAAAGGTCACGGACGGCGACGTGGTCGTGAACCAGGTACCGTCGGTCGCGTCTTTGCCTTTCAGCCAATCAGTATCAGCAACGCCGCCGAACACCGCCGTATCCACGGCGGCGGGCTTGGTGCTGTCATAAGACAATTGAGGAGCCGTGATGGTGCTCGTGCCGTCGCCATCCTTGAACCGATTCAGGTCAATGGCGGCATCTGCCGCTGTAGGATCAGCCGGCGCGGCAACCGTCACATCGAGCGTAACCGGATCACCGCTCAGAGCAAACACCGGACCATCATTCGGCCCAACGGTGTAGGTGTAGCCGTCCTGCACATTGCCTGTACGGTGGAAGTCGCCATACTTGACTTCCTTGACGCCCAAGGTGCCCACGGTCACGGTAAAGGCAACCTTGCCTTTATCCGCACCTACGTATTGTCCGTTACGGTCAAATTGATCCGCAGGGAAACCATCAAACCCAGTAATCGTCACGCCCAGACGAACATTCGAGGCATTGGTGCGGCCATCGGTCAGCGGCTGGGCATTATCGGCCACCTTGCCGTCCTTATCGGCGGCATACCAAGCAAAATCCATCTTCGGCGTAGTGGCGGCAGCCGGCTGTGCCTTGACAGCCTTGAAGGAGCGTGCGGACACCACGGAGCCGGTGGCCTGCTCGGGCTTGAGGTCGGAAGTCGAATCGGCGCTGGCTACCACGGCGGTAGCACCCATGGCAAGAGCCGCCACAACCACGGCCGCACCGATCAACGACTTGCGCCAGAAACTGGAATTAGTTACGAAGCTCATTACTTGTTCTTCCCTCCACGAACCAGGATGGTGCGGGATTCATCGTCGTCGGACGATGCTTCATTCGTCTTGCGGAATTGCATCAACGAGGTCTCGCCCTCGTCCGCCAATTCGGCGGCGGAAGCCATAGACACCGGAATCTCAACCACAGATTCGAGTGCGGCCCTGGTACCCAGACGGGTGCTTTCGTCTTCCTCGTCCACCACGGCCGGAGCGTCGGAAGCCTTGTGCCTGGCACCGGGCACTGCGGACGGCTTATCCTCGCCGGGGCGAGTAATGCCACCCTTGGTGCTGGCGGAACCCATGGAGCCGGAACCAGTACCGGTCACCGGGCGGAATTCGATGTCGCTGGTGTCATGCGTACCGGTGGTGGTATCGGAAAGGGCACCCTTCTTGCGCTTGCGGCGCGAGCCTTCGCCCAGATTCTCGGCGTTGGCCCACGAACCGGCGCGCACTCCACGCAGTTCGGCGATCTCACGTTCCGCGCGCTTGCCGGCCAGGGCGTCACGCACGGCGGGAATGTTGAACTTGCGGAACAGCACTACGGCCACGACCGCAAGAATCACGGCCAAAGACAGGAATACGACTGCCAGAGTCCTATAGATATCGGCGTTCACTCGGCGTCCCCCTTGATATCAACGAAAGCGTTGGCGATGGCGTCCTTGGTGGGCTTTTCGGCCTGTTGCGCGGCTTTCTTGCTGGCATCCAGCTCATCGGTGGTGGTTTCGGTCTTGTCGGCAAGCGTTGCGGCGGCATCGGCCAAATCGCTCATCTGCTGCTGCATGATGCCGTCCGCGCGGAACTTGCGCGGATACACGCGCAACGCGTCCAAAGTCAGGTTCGCGGACTCGAGGCTGATCACACCGTTATCTTCCTGAGCGGCGGACTTCACCAGTTCGTTCAGCTTGCTGAAGTACGGCTTGTACTTGCCTGAATCGGACCCTTCGTTGATCAGCGGCACGATCTCCGTGTTGAAGTCGGCGATGTCGGCATAGATCTTGGCGAGCTTGACGTTACTGAAGCTGCTCTCCTGTGCCGCGTTGTGCATCCACTGCGAGGCGGCACGAATGCGGGCGTATCGCTGTGGATCGGTGTTGGCGGCGGACGCGCTTTGGCCGGCCATCTTGGAGCCGGAGTAGTAGTACCAATACATGCGACCGGTGTCGAAGCTCAGCTCGGCCCACTTGGTGGAGTCCTTGCGCAACGAGTCGGCGTGCTGGTTGATCAGCGTGTTGTAGATCTGCTCTTCGTCGTCGCTGAAATCACTGTCAGCGGTGTAACGCTTGATCAGCTGCTCGTACGGTTCAATGGCATTGGTCTTGATTTCCGCTGCGCGCACGTAGGCGGCTTCTGCGGCGGATGCGTCGGTGGTCTGCGCCGCCTGGTTCATCCAGTAGTCGTAATCGGTGTTCTGCGCGTGGTTGGCGAGCACCAGGCTGCCGCCGGCGAGGGCCAGACAGACCACGGAGGCGATCGCCGTGCCGAGGAAGCCCCACCACTTGGAATTCAACGCCTTGCGGTATGCGGCGTCTTCCTGCTTGTAGTGTTTCAGCGCATACGCGAAGTCGGCGCAGGTCCGGAAGCGATCGTCCGGATTCTTGCTGGTGGCCTTGGCGATCACCAGTTCCAAGCCCTGCGAAAGCTCCGGGTTGATCTGACGAATCGGCACAATGCCGTTCTTGCGCGGGTGTGAGCCGGTCAGCAGGTAGAACAGGGTGGCACCGAGCGCATAGATATCGGTACGTGCGTCCACGGTGCCGTTCTCGGCGAACTGTTCGGGAGCGCCGAAGCCCGGCGTACCGAGCTGGCGGTCGTCACCGACCAGCGGCTTGCTGTCCGCGTCCTTGCCGGTCTCCAGTGCAATGCCGAAGTCGATAAGCTTGATCGCGCCCTCAGGGGTCAGCATCACATTCGAGGGCTTCATATCGCGGAAGATCACCGGATGCTTGCGGCGGTGCAGGTAGGCGAGCACATCGCACAGCTGGATGCCCCAATCGACCACGTCTTCTTCGGACTGCGGGCCTTCCTTCTTGAGCAGGCTCGCCAAGGTCTGGCCTTCGACGTAATCCATAACGACGAACAGGCTGCCCTTTTCTTCAATCAGATCGACGATACGCGGAATCGCCGGATGATCGAAGCGCTTAATCATATTGGCTTCGACGGTCAGGCTCTTAATGACCAAGTCGCGCTGCACCGAATCAGAGGCACTGCGAATTTCCTTGATAGCCCATTGCTTGTTCAGCGAGGAATCCATTGCCAGATAGACGGTGGACATACCACCCTTGCCGATCTGGGCAAGGACCTTGTACCGCTTGCCGACCAATGTGTTTAACCCCACCATAGGTGGCCCTCCAACACTTGTCTCTTCTCTTACGACTTCCGTGCACGTATCGAGCCACAAACCACTGGGGGCGATACCTACACTCCTAGGTCGCCGCATTATCCCCGTAAATCGACAAGAACAATACTGCTGTCTGGAAATGCGAGATGGCCCGGAACCACGCGAGTTCCGCGCCATCTTATCGGGGGTGAGGAGGGTTACTCCTCGATGTCAGGCTGACCGCCCTGATCGGAGTAGAAATCATCCGGGTTGAAATCGTCGCCGAGCTTCAGATCACCGAACTCGAGGTTCGAGAAGTTCAGGTCAGACAGGTCGGCGTCGGAGAAGCCCGCGTCGCCGAGATCGCCATCGCCGCCCAGACCGAAGTTCGGGTAGATGGTGTCGCGGATGGCCTTATCGGGCTCGACCACGGCGTTGCGGTAGCGAGCGAGGCCCGTACCGGCCGGGATGAGCTTACCGATGATGACGTTCTCCTTGAGGCCCTTGAGGTCATCGACCTTCTCGGAGAGGGCGGCTTCGGTGAGCACGCGGGTGGTCTCCTGGAAGGATGCGGCGGACAGCCAGGAGTCGGTGGCCAGCGACGCCTTGGTGATACCCATAAGCGCCGGACGACCGACGGCCGGACGGCCACCGTTCTTGACGATGTTGCGGTTGATCTCGCGGAAGCGGGCGTTGTCCACCAGCTCACCCGGCAGCAGGTCGGTGTCGCCGGAGTCGATGATGGTCACGCGGCGGGTCATCTGGTGCACGATGACCTCGATGTGCTTGTCGTGGATATCCACACCCTGGGAGCGGTACACGGTGTGCACTTCCTCCACGATGTTGACCTGGGCGGCGCGCTTGCCGAGAATGGTGAGGATCTTCTTCGGGTCCACGGAACCTTCGACCAGCTGGGTGCCGACCTTGATGTGGTCGACATCGGCAACCTTGAGCGGCACGCGCTTGGAGACCTGGTAGGTGATCGGCTTGATCACGCCGTCTTCCTTCGGTGCGCCGGAATCGGCGTCCGGGGTCAGGATGATCTGGCGACCGCGATCGTTCTCCACGATCTTGATGCTGCCGGCGAACTCGGTGATCGGGGCCTCACCCTTCGGGGTGCGGGCCTCGAAAAGCTCAGTGACACGGGGAAGACCCTGGGTGATATCGGAGGCCGCGGCCACACCACCGGAGTGGAAGGAACGCAGCGTCAGCTGGGTACCAGGCTCACCGATGGACTGGGCGGCGACGATACCGACGGTCTCGCCGACATCGACCAGCTTGTTGGTGGCCAGGGACCAGCCGTAGCACTTGGCGCACACGCCGCGCTTGGACTCGCAGGTCAGCACGGAACGGCACTTGACTTCCTCGACACCGTGGGCCACGAGATCGTTGAGCACGTCCATGGACAGGGCGTCGTCGCGCTTGTACAGCACGGTCTGGCCGTCGGCCGGGTCGATGACGTCGGCGGCGAGCAGACGGGAGTACGGGCCACCATCGGCGGCCTTGACGAGCACCAGGTTGCCGTCGTTGTCGCGCTCGGCGACGCGGATGGGCAGACCAACCTTGGTGCCGCAGTCCTCTTCGCGCACGATGACGTCCTGGGAAACGTCGACCAGACGACGGGTCAGGTAACCGGATTCTGCGGTACGCAGTGCGGTATCGGCCAGACCCTTACGTGCACCGTGCTGGGAGATGAAGTACTCCAGCACGGACAGGCCGTCGCGGTAGTTGGACTTCACAGGACGAGGAATGATCTCACCCTTCGGGTTAGCCACGAGGCCTCGCATACCTGCGATCTGGTTGATCTGCATCATGTTGCCTCGTGCACCAGACTGCACGATGATGGCCAGGTTGGAGGTCGGGTCGAACTTCTCCTCGACTTCCTTGGACACTTCGGAGGTGCACTCGGTCCACAGGTCGATGAGTTCCTGACGACGAGCTTCCTCGGTCAACAGACCCATCTCGTAGTTGGCGTTGACCTTGTCGGCCTTGGCCTCGTACTCGGCGATCTTCTCGTCGCGCTCGGGCGGCTCGTTCACGTCGGAGAACGCGAAGGACACGCCGGACCACGGTGCGCGGGTGAAGCCGAGATCCTTCAGGGCATCCAGCGTGGCGGCCACCTGCTGGGTGGAGTAACGCATGGCGATGTCATCGACGATCTTGGACAGACGGCCCTTGTCCACCTGCTCGTTGACGAACGGGTAGTCGGTCGGCAGGGTCTCGTTGAACAGGATGCGGCCGTAGGAGGTGGCGAACAGCACGGTGCCGTTGTGGAAGCGCTCTTCCTTGGTGATCTCGTCCTCGCCTTCACGCGGGTCGAGCACCTTGACTTCGCCGGGCTCCCAGTTCTTCGGCAGTACGAAGCTCTCGGGCAGGCGGATGAGCACCTTGGCCTGCATGTCGATCTCGTGGCGGTCGAGGGCCATTTCGGCCTCTTCCAGCGAGGAGAACACGCGGCCCTGGCCCTTGGCGCCTTCCAGCACGGTGGACAGGTAGTACAGACCGAGGATCAT
>JAIJEI010000248.1 GCA_022739095.1 Bifidobacterium sp. | reverse complement strand
GTCCGCAATTAAGGACGAGCTTCGCTCGCGACATGCTGGTTCGCCTATCGGCTCACCCTCGCCTACGGACAGCCCACCGGGCTGTCCGCTTTACGGCTCGGCCTCTGTGAGGGGAGCTGTCGTGCAGCGACTGAGGGGTTATAGCCTACTAGATTGATTATCTGCTTTAGTTTGTTTTCGTGTGATATAATTAAGTCATGCGTGTCAGGGAATGGGCGAGGCGCGAGGGCTTCAACGAGCAGACGGTGTGGCAGTGGTGCCGTGAGAACCGTATGCCCGTCCCGTTCGAGCGCATGGCGACGGGTACGATAATCATCCACGACCCGAAATACGAGAACCGGCCCGCCGCCCCCACAGCGAACGGCAGGACGGTGTGTTATGCGCGTGTCGGCTCGTCCGGCCAGAAGGCCGATCTGCAACGTCAGGCCGACCGGTTGAAGGCGTTCGCCATCAACATGGGCGTCGAGAAGCCCGAGGTGGTCACGGAGACCGGTTCGGGCATGGACGACAAGCGGCGCAAGCTCAACCGGCTGTTGGCCGACCCGACCGTGGGCACGCTGATCGTGGAGCGCAGGGACAGGCTCGCCCGCATGAACATGGGACTGGTGGAGAGCGCGTTGAAGGCGCAGGGACGCCGAATCATCGTGGTGGACGACACGGAACTGGACGACGACTTGGTGCGCGACATGACCGAGGTGCTGACCTCGTTCTGCGCACGACTGTACGGTCGTCGCGCGGCCAAGCGCAAGACGGACGCGGCGTTGAAGGCGGCGCGTGATGCTTGAGGCGGTCAAGGTGGCGCTCGACCCGACGCCACGGCAGGAACGATTGTTGGAATCGCACGCCGGGGCGGCGCGATTCGCGTACAACGCGGGACTCGCGCACGTCAAGGCCATGCTTGAACGGCAGGAGAAGCCGGAATGGTCGTACTACGCGCTGCGCAGGTGGTGGAACGCCAACAAGGACGCCCTCGCCGTCAGCATGGAGACCGGCAAGCCGTGGTGGCCGGAGAACAGCAAGGAGTCGTACAACAGCGGCCTCGAATCATTGGCCGACGCGCTGAGGAACTTCTCCAAGTCCCGCAAGGGGCGGCGGAAAGGCCGCGGGATGGGCTTCCCACGCTTCAAATCCAAGGACAGGGCGGTTCCCGGATTCGCGTACACGACGGGCTCGTTTGGTCTCATTGACTGTGACCCTCATGCGCTGCGGCTCCCGAGGATAGGCCGCGTGCACTGCATGGAGAACGTGTCCAGGCGAGTGGACGGCGCGAAGGTGCTGCGCATGAGCGTATCCAGGCGTGGTGGACGCTGGCAGGCCAGCCTGACCGTCGAACGCGCCGACCTGCCGGTTCCATCGCCGCCGAAAGGCGGGAGCGTCGGCATCGACTTGGGCGTGAAGGAGCTCGCCACCCTGTCGGACGGCACCGTGATACACAACCCGCACGCACTCAAATCGAACCTCAGACGGTTGAAGAAAGCCCAACGGAATCTGAGCCGCAAACGGAAAGGCTCCAACCGCCGCCGCAAGGCGAGAGCGCAGGTCGCCCGACTATACGCACGGGTGGCGAACCTGCGTTCGGACGCGCTCAACAAGACCACCACCATGCTCGCCCATGCCTACTCGGACATCAGCATCGAGGATTTGAACGTGGCGGGCTTGGTCAAGAACCACGGGCTCGCCCGATCGATTCAGGACGCCGCGTTCGCTCAGTTCCGCCGCCAACTGACCTACAAGACCGCACGCACCGGCGCGAGGCTCCACGTCATCGACCGCTGGTATCCAAGCAGCAAGACCTGCTCGAACTGCGGGACGGTGAAAGCCAAGCTGTCCCTGTCCGAGCGCGTCTACCATTGCGAGGAGTGCGGGCTTGTCATCGACCGCGATCTGAACGCGGCCATCAACATCCAAGTCGCCGGGAGTGCCCCGGAGACGTCAAACGCGCGTGGAGGAAGCGGAAGACGGGCCGACGCATCGCGTCGGGCAACGCGGCATCCGGTGAAACGCGAACCAAGCGGCGGCGTAAGCCGTGTGAGTCTTGGAGCTGGCCTTGGCAACGAGGCCATGCAGATGACTTCGCTCTAGCGACAAGCTAAAACAAAGTCATCTACAACGG
>JAIJEI010000043.1 GCA_022739095.1 Bifidobacterium sp. | reverse complement strand
CCAGTGCAGCACCATACCGGGGAACCATACGAACAGGTTTTTGGCAGCCCTGTCAAGGACCTCGTCGGGCATGAGATACATTGATGAGCTCCACTGCAGCAGCAACAACACCGCTATCAGTACAACCATGCCAATCCAATGCGCGCGGTTCCACGCGAATATTCGTTGCGTCCCGCGCTCGGCGGCGGCATTGTGCATATCGCTCCTGCTGAGCTTGCTGAGTGCTTGTGCACGATTCATTGCCGTCCTCCTTTACCGCCTTGTCAAGGATTGATGATGATTCTATCGTAAATCGCGCAGGAAATGTGGAATGATAGTTGTCATAGTGACCATGACATGTCAGGACGGAGTAGTTCGGCGTCGGGCACACTGAAGGGGTGAATGTAATGGGAGAAGTGCGCAACCGCAACATACGCATTGGCATTGTGGACAATGACCCGTATGCGCTGAAAGTGTTCGGCGCGCTGATCGAGCGCATGTCCAGCGATTTTGCCGTGATATGGACCTGCGATTTAGGTGCCGTGGCCATCAGCCGATGCCTGAGCCCCGCTAAACGGCCGGACGTGCTCGTCACCGATATGTCGATGGGCGACGTGCCCGGAACCGAAGTCTGCCGTGCGATTCGTGCCAAAACGCCCGAGGTTGGGCTGGTGGGTGTCACTTCATACGCGCTCGCGTCATTTCATGACGAAGCGGTTCGCTGCGGGGCGCAGGCCTTGGTCGGTAAAACCGATTTAAATGGCATTGCGCTCGCTATTCGTAATGCAGCCCAAGGATTGCCAACCAATGAGCTGGTGCCGGGAGATGAGGGGAGCTGTAATTCGCTGTCCTTCATGGATGCCGCAACCGCCTACGTGGTGCTTGAAGATACGTCATACGCGCACCGTGGTGCGCTTTCCGGCAAAGAACGCGACACCCTGCGCATGTATGCGGATGGGGCAACCACCAAGGAAATCGCCGGGCGATTGGGCATCAGCGTGGCCATCCCCTGGCATGATGGCGGCTCAGACACGATGAGTGGATCTGCAGATGGTGCGGCGAGTAGTAGTGCCCTAGACGGTAGTGTTGCTGGCGGTAGCTCTTCATCCAGTGGGTCTGACAGCGCAGGGCAGTCGGGAAGCGACTCCACCGGAAGCGCCGATGAATCGATCGATTCTTCTGCTGAGCATCGCACTGGGCAAGTGATTCTTGGTGCGATTGCCCTCTATGGTGTGATACCAGTGGCCGTGCTGTTTATTGGCTTCATGCTTGGTGGCATGGCGGCGCGATGGAATCACGAACGCAGCTTGGCACGAGCTGAGTTGGCTCACCGCCGTCAGCAGGAACGCACGGCTCAGGACATTCACGATTACGTATCCAATGATTTGGCATACCTGATTTTGCGATTCGACAAGGGTATTGCCGATGGCAGGGCCCTTTCTGAAGAAGAATTACGCGAACTGCGTAGCATGGCTATGGGCGCATTAGATCGCACGCATCAAGTCATTGATGTGATTGAAGGCAGGGGAGAAGCGGCGCACAGTGCAGTGACTCCGCATGATTCGACCGTTGATGCCGCTCCCGGCATTGCATGTGACGTCACAGACGCTGATTGTCCGCTAGCCGAGCAAATTCGTGATGTTGCGAGCAATGGTGACCGCCGATTATCAGAGCTTGGCTTTGAAGGTCAGACGATTATTTCCGGTGCTCATGGAGTAGCCGGTCGGAGTGACCTGATTGCCGGACTGTTGGAGGAACTGTACGGCAACATCGCCAAACATGCCGATTCAGAAGCGGGCTATGTAATGACGATTGGCATCGGACTGGACACCGTTCGCATCGCCTGCATCGACACGGCCCGCACGCCATCGGATTCGGATGCGGATGGCAGTGCGGACCTATCCAACGGCACCGGCCTCAGCCGTTACCGACAATTACTGGAACGACAAAACGGCGCCCTGCATGTCACCACGCAAGACGCCGAATGGACATTATCAGCAGTTATTCCACTGTGAGGAAACCATCACCCAACCGACTTCTGCGCAGTCTCCGCGCCGAAGAAGCCGACAATCAACATCGATGCAATGGCAATCGCGCTAATGGCCACAAAGATGGACGTAACACCAAGCGAGGTGAGCATCCAACCCACCACCATAGGCATCAACACATTGAGCAGCTTGGCCACAGCGTTCGCGAAGCCGACGCAGCGGAAGCGGACCTTGGTGGCGAACAGTTCCGGAGCGTACACAGCCACCAAGGAAGCCATAAGCACACACGCACATCATGAGCAGGAAGCCAACGATAATTGCGCTCACGGTAGAGGTCTGGAACCCAAGAAGTGAAGGCGTAGGAGCACACGTTCGTGGCGGCTACAGCAATCACAGCCACAAGCAGGCAGATGCCGAGCGAACGGCCGCCGGCGTTGCGGGTGCCGCTGGTGTCGGCCTTGGCAGCTGCGTCGATCGGTTCGGAGCCGTTGGCCTCAAGCTGCTTGACGATGGTGTCGGCCTCATCATAACGTCCGTGCACGGCGAGCGAACTCTTGATTGGACTGCGTGTTCCGTGCGCCCTCCTATTGTGTGGGATGAACGACGTTTGCGGTCCAAGTCTTGAATTCTACGTAGCGAGCCAATCGTTGTGAGATAGCTCACTGCATGGGGCTTAACTATAGGTTCGATTTTGTGGCACGCCGCGTTGCGGTCACATTGTGAACGATAACAGAGGCTGTGACGCTCCTATGTATGACCACTTACGCTCTTACTCCGTTGAAAGAGGGCCGAACCGTGATTCCCATGGGGCGGTAAAACACTCATGGGGCGGTATTTGGCCCATGAGGCGGTTAGCGGATTTTGACTTTCCGCAGAATAGAGCCGTTTTCGCCTACCGCCCCATGAAACGTGTAATAACAAAGCATGCCCTTGCTGGTGGAAGCAATGCTTTGCTACTTCGCCTGCTTGTCGGCGAGGATCTCATCCACCAGCTTGGGCTTTTCGGTCAGCTGACCGGTGAAGCCGGGGCGGATATCCATGTGCAGTACCAGGGAAGTGCGGTATCCCTGCTCGGCGAGTTTCTTAGCGGCCTCGCCGGCCACCTTGAGCACGTCGTCCAGATTGCCTTCCACGTTGGTGAACAGAGCGTTGGTTTCCTGCGGCAGGCCGGATTCGCGAATCACCTCGACGGCCTGAGCCACGTATGGCGAAACCTCGGAGCCCACGCCATTGGCCGACACCTGAATGGCGGCCACGGTGTTGAGGTACGGTTTGCCGGTTTCCGGGTCGATTGGCACTTCCTGAGTAACGGCATTACGGTCAAGAACCATGTTTCTCCTTTTTTCAGTAGTGTTAAGCTCCCCTGACAAGGGGAGCTTAACAACCACACTTATGTCAGCGATACTTCCAGAAATGATCCATCGGGCCGGAGTCGTGGCCAAGATTCAGCTGGGCCTTCAGCGCACCGGTCAGATACTTCTTCGCATGCTTGATGGCCTTGGGTAATGTGTCGCCAAGCGCCAGATACGAGGCGATGGCGGAGCTCAGCGTGCATCCGGTGCCGTGCGTGTTCGGATTATTGATACGCGCGCCATCAAACCAGGTCACGGTTCCATTCGTCTCGGCAAGCACATCGTTGGCATCCTCGGTGCCATGACCACCCTTGACCAGCGCGGCACAGCCGTAACGCTCCACGATGCGGTGGGCGGCGGCCTCCATATCCTCCTGATCGCGAATCAGCGTATCGGTCAGCACTTCGGCCTCGGGAATATTCGGAGTCACGACCGTAGCCATCGGGAACAGCTTGCCGATCAAGGCCGCAATGGCATCGTCACTGATGAGCTTGGCACCGGAAGTGGCCACCATAACCGGGTCGAGCACGATGTTCGTGGCGTGATGGAAGGTGAGTCGTTCAGCAATGACGTCGATGATGTCAGTGGCAGACACCATGCCGATTTTCACCGCGACCGGCGGAATATCCTCAAACACCATGTTGATCTGGTCGGCGAGGATGTCCGGTTTGGTGTCCTGAATAGAACGCACACCGGTGGTGTTCTGTGCGGTGAGCGCAGTGATGGCGCTCATGCCGAACACGCCGCAAGCCAGCATGGTCTTCAGATCGGCCTGCATGCCGGCACCGCCGGACGAGTCGGAGCCGGAGATCGCGAGAACAGCGGGAAGTGTAGATGTTGCAATTTGTGCCATAGTGTTCATTCTAAGTGGGGCCCATGATGTTTTTCGGAGCGGTTTTCCTTGATGTTTTGCCGCTCCTGTGGTGAGATAGGGAGGGTTTGCTGATTGCGATTGATTCATGAAATGTTCGGGAGGGGACATGGCTGATAACGATGTACTGCGCCGTGACGGCGTCTTGGTGCGCATCACCGGTTTTGACGATGAACGCACCGCATATTTTGGCGTAATGCCTAATGGGCACACCACACAGCTCACATTCCCGCGTCAGGAGGTGTTCGATGTGGGCGACGTGTTGCTCGTCGGCACGGATTTCTATCGTAAAGTGCCGCATGATGTGTGGCCGTTGAAGCCCCGTGTGGGCATCGTGCGCCGTGCGCTCAACGAAGGCGTGGTCCTGGAGACTTCCGACGGCCTCGAACTGCTTGAAGGCGATTACCCGACTTCAATCATGCCCGGCAACACCGTGCAGTTCACCGACCTGTTCGGCATCGAACGAGTGCTGTGGCCCACGGCCATCCGCCCAGGCGAATCCGATCACGATAACGACATCAAGCAGTACCGCATTACGCCGGGCAGCGATCCGTCGCTTACCTTCGATTCGTTCGGTGGTTACGAGCAGGTGATCACGCGCGCCAAGGAGCTTATCGAAACGCAGCTGGGCAACAGTGCGCAGATGCGTGCGATCGGTGCCAAGCCCATCAAGGGCGTGATTTTCACCGGTGCTCCGGGCACCGGCAAAACGCATCTGGCCCGCATCATCGCCAATGTGGCGGACGCGCAGTTCTATCTGGTGTCCGGCCCGACCATCGTGAGCAAGTATGTGGGCGATAGTGAGGAGACGCTGCGCATGATTTTCGCCGCCGCGCAGGCGGACAAGCGCGCCATCATCTTCTTTGATGAGATCGATTCGATTGCGTCCTCGCGTGAGAACGATACCAATGGCGTCGGCAAGCGTCTGGTGGCGCAGTTGCTGACGTTGATGGATGGTTTCGAGTCCAAGGGCAATGTGGTGGTGGTCGCCGCGACCAACCGTATTGAGGACGTGGATCCCGCTTTGCTGCTTCCGGGCCGTTTCGACTGGCAGATTCCTTTCCCGATGCCGTCCGAGCGCGACCGTCTGGGAATTCTGCAGGTGCAGGCCCGTTCGCTGTCAATCGAGGGCGAACTGCCGTTGGCCGATATCGCACAGCGGACCGAAGGCTGGAGCGGTGCCGAAGTATGCGCCGTCTGGACCGAGGCCGCTCTGGTGGCCGCCAAGGACCGCCGCGGCGCGATCCGCGCCAACGACCTCATCACCGCGTTCGAGCGAGTCGAACGTCGACCCGAATTAAGACACAACCGGGCATAGCAACAATATATAATTTGCCCCCGCTGGCGGGGGCTGTCAGCTGCAAGCTGACTGGGGGTGGTCCTTGTTCGGCCCCCAGTCGACTACGTCGACAGCCCCCCGCCAGCGGGGGCATAACTATGTGTGACCTTACTCCTGAGCGGTGGAGTAGAGCTTGCCGCCTTGGGCGGTGTACTTTTCGCTCATCGTATCCATACCGGCGAGGATTTCTTCGGGGCTCAGCACGTTGGCGGACACCACGCCGTTATCGACATTGGCCTTGGCCTTAGCCAGTGACTCGGAGTCGATGCCTGCAGCAGCCTCCTTCACGATTTGCTGCTGAGCGGCCTCGCCACCGAATGCCTTGCGGATGTTCTGGGAGATGGCCATCGAGCAGAACTTCGGGCCGCACATCGAGCAGAAGTGCGCCATCTTGGCCGGCTCGGCGGGCAGGGTGTCATCGTGGAAGGCGATGGCGGTGTCCGGATCGTAGGACAGATTGAACTGGTCGAGCCAACGGAACTCGAAGCGAGCCTTGGAAATCGCATTGTCACGATCCATCGCGTGCGGGTGGTGCTTGGCGATGTCTGCGGCGTGGCAGGCGATCTTGTAGGCGATCACGCCCTGCTTCACATCATCCTTGTTTGGCAGGCCGAGGTGTTCCTTCGGGGTCACGTAGCACAGCATAGCGGTGCCGTAACGACCGATCTCGGTGGCGCCGATGGCGGAAGTGATGTGGTCGTAACCCGGAGCGGTATCGGTGGTCAGCGGTCCGAGGGTGTAGAACGGGGCGCCCTTGCACACGGCCTTCTCCAGCTCGATGTTCATACGCACGGTGTCGAACGGCACGTGGCCCGGCCCCTCGATCATCACCTGCACGTCCTTGGCCCAGGCGCGCTCGGTCAGCTCGCCCAGAGTCATGAGCTCGGAAAGCTGCGCGGCGTCGTTCGCGTCGGCTAGGGAGCCGGGGCGTAGGCCATCGCCCAGAGAGAACGCCACGTCGTACTTGGCGAAGATGTCGCACAGCTCGTCGAAGTGCGTGTACAGGAAGCTCTCCTGGTGGTGACGCAGACACCAGTCGGCCATGATGGAGCCACCGCGGGAGACGATGCCGGTCACGCGGTTGGCGGTCAGCGGCACGTAACGCAGCAGCACACCGGCGTGGATGGTCATGTAATCCACACCCTGCTCGCACTGTTCGATCACGGTGTCGCGGAACAGTTCCCAGCTCAGCTTGGAGGCATCATCCTCGACCTTTTCGAGGGCCTGATACATCGGCACGGTGCCGATCGGCACGGGGGAGTTGCGCAGAATCCACTCACGGGTGGTGTGAATGTCGTTACCGGTGGACAGGTCCATCACGGTATCGGCGCCCCACTTGGTGGCCCACGTCAGCTTCTCCACTTCCTCGTCGATGGAGGAGGTTACGGCCGAGTTGCCCATGTTGGCGTTGAGCTTGGTCAGGAAGGCAGATCCGATAATCATCGGCTCGGCTTCGGGGTGGTTGATGTTGCAGGGCATCACCGCGCGGCCGGCAGCCAGCTCGGAGCGCACGAGCTCCACATCGCAGTTCTCGCGGGTGGCCACGTACTGCATCTCCGGGGTGATGATGCCGTGGCGGGCATACCACATTTGGGTGACCGGGTGGTCCTTGGCGCGCATCGGCTCATGCTTGCGTCCACGCCATTCCTTGGTGGCGCGGCCGCGCTTGATGGCGCGCTTGCCATCGTCCTCAAGGTTGCGGCGGCGGCCCTCGTAGTCTTCGATGTCGCCGCGGTCGCGGATCCAGTCGAGACGCAGGGGCTTCAAGCCTTCCTTCGGGTCGCACTTGGGGCCTTCGGTGTTGTAGTCGTGGAACGGCGGGTTCGGGCCCACGCCGGGCGTGTCGCTCAGCTTGATTTCGGTGTACGGCACTTCCAGGTCGTAGGAACCGTACTGATAGGTGAACGGTACGGACTTGGTCTTGCGGATGTGCGCCTTGTCGCGCTGCTTGGAACCACGGGCGGCGATGTCCACGCGCTGCTGCTTGGCAAGCTTCTGGGCATCCTTGGCATCCTTGGCGTTGGTGAACTTCTTCTCAGTGGCCTCGGAGCCAGGCTTTGCGGCCCCTTCCTGAGCAGCCTGAGTATCAGTAGCGGGGGTGTGGGTTACGACGCGCGGCGCGTAGCCGTGCTTCTTGTCACCGCGAACGGCCTTCCAGCCTTCGACCATGGCGCGCGTGGCCCCTTCCGGGTTCTCGGCGCCGGCGATGGCGGAGACCGCGAACCAGCCGGCGGCCTTGGTGCCGGCGAGCATGGCCATGTCGGCTGCGGTCACGCCACCGCCCACGACCACCGGGAATTCGCTGGCGACGCAGATGGTGTTGATCTGGGCGGCGTCCAGCGTCTTTCCGGAGCCGTCGTTGCCGCCTACGGAAGCCTCGGGCTTGGTGGTGGAGACGTGCAGCGGGCCGGCGCCGATGTAGTCGATGCAGCCGTCGGGCAGCTCGTTGATGAGCTGGACGAGGCTTTCGGTTTCGGCGGACAAGCCCACGATGGCCTCGTCGCCGAGCAGGGCGCGGGCTTCGCGCGGCTCCATGTCGGTCTGGCCGATGTGCACGCCGTCCACTTTGATGCCCTTGCGGCGGGCCTGCCACACCACGTCGGCACGGTCGTCGATCACAAAGGCCACGGAATCGGACTTTTCATTGTCCTCGATGATCTGCGCGATGTCGCGGGCCATGTCGGTCAGCTCAGAGGCATCGGCCTCCTTGGCGCGCAGTTGGATGAAGGTTGCGCCGCCGTGCAGAGCCTGATCCACCACGTCGGTCAGCGGACGGCCTTTGCAGTCCTCCGGCCCCACCACGAAGTACGCGGACAGGTCGAAGCTGTCTCGCATGGAGGCGTATGGGTATTCATTACTCATTATTATTCCTACCTTTGTTGTTTCTTGTGGAAGTCTTATTGGGAAAAACTGTTATGAGCTCCCTCATCAGAGGGAACGGAAACTACTGCACCAAAATCTCGGATTCCGCCACCTGTTCGGCGGTCACATTCCACAGCGCGTCAAGGAACGCAACCTGGAACGAGCCCGGCCCGTGCGAAGTCGTATCGGCTATCTCTCCCGCGCGGTTGTACAGCAGAGACGCGGACAGAGCGGCGGTCAACGGATCGGAAACCGCCAGATATGTGGCAGCCACGCCGCCCAGCGAGCAGCCTGCACCGGTGATCTTGGTCATCATCGCGCTGCCGCCCGGCAGTCGGTACACGGTTTCACCGTCGGTCACCAGATCGGCGATGCCGGACACAGCCACTGCACAGCGGGTGGAAGCGTCATGGGAGGAATGCTTGGCGTGCTGTTCGGTCAGATACTGTGCCAGCGTCACCGCCGCACCGGTCGCGGACTCCACGTCGTCGATGGATTCCACTCCGGCGGGGCGGTGCTCGGAAGCGTCCCCCACGGTTTCGGTGTCGAGCCCCCACATGTTCGCCAGCGCGATTACCTCGGAGGCGTTCGCGCGAATCATAGTCGGGGGAGCGGCCTTGAAGGCCTGAAGAATGGCGGTGCGGGTGCGGCCGATGCCGGCGGCCACCGGGTCGAGCACCCACGGCTTGTCCAAGTAGTTGAGTCGTTGGGCGATTTCGGGCAGCGCGTCCTTATAGAACGGCAGCAGCGTGCCCACGTTGATGTAGTTCGCGCCCGCGATTTTCGCGGTTTCGATTACGTCGTCCGGCAGAAAGCTCATGGCCGCAGTGCCGCCGGCTGCCAGTTGCGCGTTGGCAACCAGATTTATGGTCACGAAATTGGTGAACGACTGGGCCAATGGAGTCGTCTCGCGCACGCGGCGAACGGCATCGGCGATATTGTCACGGACGGGTGAATCGGCTGGAACCGGAGTCCCGGCGGTACAACCGCTGGACACACCGGTAAACGATGATGCACTATTGCTCATTTACTGCTCCCTACGATGGTCTTAACCAACAGGTTCTAAGGGTCAGGCTCAGGCCTTTCTCAACTCGCGAACCACATGCGAGTTCCCCTGCATTACAGTGCCGACGCTATGCGCCAACATGGACATTATCGTGACGGATTTGTTCGATACGTGTCGTCAGGTCTGGCGCGTCGTGGCGATGCGTGGTAATGGACGCGTTCGGCGCGATGAACGAGTTTGACACGCCAACTTGTTTTCCATAATGGAAAGTAGTACTGTTTTCCGTGTTGGAAAGAAGTTCTGCTGTGACGATATTGAATCGAGATGATCACACATGGATGACGAACGGTCGTTCCTGCCGGATTCATCGGCGGAGCAGGCCCTGCGCCTGATTGACGGCGACCGCGCACGGCTGGTCGCGCGCGTGCGGTTCCCGCACTGGTATTACCTGTCGCTGATGGGCAACGCGATGTTTCTGGACCTGCTGGCGTGGTCGGAGTTCAGCGTGCCGCCATCGGTGTTCGGCAGATCGAAGACGGTATGGGCGTGTTCGTTCTTCGCCGCGTTTGCGATCGCGCTGGCTTGGCTGTTCTGCAATGCGTTGCGGGTCCGTCGCGAATGCGGATTGATGGTCAGAGACCGGCATCGTCTGCGTCGCATGACCGGCCGAGCGTGGATGTGCCTGACGGGTGCCACAGCGGTGTGCTGGGGCGGCTGCGCACTGATGATGGCCGCCGGCCTGCAGGGCGTACCGCTGCTGTGGATGCTGCCGGTCGTCGCCGCTTCGGCCGGTGGATTCGCCTATCTGATGCGTCTATTCGAGGACGAGTTGTTGCGAGACATGGTCGGAAGGAATCTGCAATGAGTGAGCGGACGATTGAATGGGCGGACGGTGGGAATGACGGAACAAGAGGTGTGGCACCGCATTTCGACGAAGTGATCCACGCGCCGATTCGGCTGCGCATCTGTGGATTGTTGTCCGCCTCCGACTCGGTGCGGTTCGACGTGCTGCGCGACACGCTCGGCATCAGCGACGCGACATGCTCCAAGCATCTGAAAACCCTGGCGGACGCCGGATACGTGGCGATTGCGAAGAAACCGGGGGTGGCGCGGCGGTATCCGATCACTTGGGTGTCGCTCACTGAGCAGGGTCTCGCTGCGTTCAACGCGCATGTCGAGGTGCTCCGGCAGATCGTCGCCGGCGTGATGCCGGACCCTGCTGAGCCGCGCTATGAAAAGGCACGGTGATGGGGATCATGAAAGGGTTGCTGTATAGGGATCTGGGACGGCTGCGGCATGACTGGGTGATGTTGACGTTCGTGGTCATCGGAGGTGCGATGCCGTGGATATCGCTGATCCGTGACGGAATCGAGCGTGCGGATGCCGCCGCTGCGACGGTCGGTCTGGCCGCTGCGTTGGCGTCGATGCTGATGATCGTCGTACCGCCGGTGATATCGGGATTGGTCGGAGGGGATCGCAGCGACGGCGTCCTCGAGACGTTCCGGTTCAGTGGCCGGCCCATGGGGGAGTATGTGGCGGAAAAGCTGCTGTTGGGCACGGTCCCGGTCGCGGGATACACCGTCGTGATCCTGTTGGTCGCGGCGAGGGTGATTGGTGTGACGGATGCGGGACTGATCGCGTTCACGCTGACGGCGACCGTGCTGTTCTGCGTGTTCACCACGCTCGGCGCGCTGCTGACCGGCGGCAATGTCGTGATCGGCATGCTCGTGTCGGTCGTGGTACTGGCCGGGTTGGCCGGTTCGAGATTCGTGCTGACATGGATTCCACTGGCCGCCAAGATGATGGGGTTCGTCGTAGTTGCCGCGGGACTTGTCGCCGTCGCGGTCGCGGTGTTCGACAGTCGGTTCGTCGATACGCGGCGGGAACTATGAGCCGCGTTCTTTGCTCCCCCTTCAGGGGGAGCAAGTGATAGGACCCACAGTATCCCTTGGGAAATAAAGAAGCGTTCATTTTGGGGAAAGGGGCAGATATGCCTGAAAACGGTCAAACTATCATCGCGGTGCGCGATGTCGCGTTCGGATACACGTGCAAGAAGACGGTACTCGAGCATGTGAGCTTCGGCGTGCCGCAAGGACAGTCGCTGGCGATCCTGGGATACAACGGCGTCGGCAAGACCACGTTGTTCAACATCATCGTCGGGCTATTGCGACCAAGATCCGGTGAAGCGGTCATCAACGCAAACCTCGTGCCGAGCATGCAGGACGTGTTCCAGTTGTCCGACGAATCGAACCTCGCTGCGACCATGACCGTGCGTGAGAACATACGGTTCCGTGCCATGCTTATGGACACGGGCCGGAGGAACGGCCGGCAGGCCATCGACCTCGAGCATCTGGAAAACGAAAAGCTCGTGCAGGCATTCGGACTGACCGAGCATCTCGACAAGAAGGTCAAGGAGCTGTCAAGCGGTCTGCGCAAACGCGCCGGACTCGTCGCCGGCATGCTGTTCGAGCCACACGTCATCCTGCTTGACGAGCCGACCAATTCGGTTGACCCGATCACCCGCGACCTCATGATCGACCTGATGGAGCAGCTGAGCGATTCCGGACGCACGATCCTGACCATCACGCACGATCTCGAATACTGCTGGAGTGTGGCCGACAGGGTCGTCATTCTCGACGACAGGCACATCGCCAAGGACATGATGCTTGACGACTTCCAGGACTTCGACGCGTTCAAACAGGCCGCCACACTTGGCCGCACCGCTGACGAATCAGTCGACTTCGGCATTCGGTAGGCATCAGGCAAGGAGGCATATGATGAAGGCATTGTTCTGGCATGACTGGCAGGTGTGCAAAAACCGGGGCATCTTCTGGGCGGTGATGATCGGCAACCTGGTGTTGGCGATCGCCATCACGAGCTATGCGGCCGGCACCGCGCAGTCGAACGGCTTCAGCCCGCAGCAGGTGCACGCCATCACGGCGTCGCTGATGGCGATCTGGGCGCCGCTGTTCGCTTATGAACCGGCGGCCGAGGCTGGCAGCCTCGCACTGGGCAACAGCGGATGGAGTTTTGAGGAGTCCGCGCAACGCTACAGCGAGCGCGCGTTCCGCGAATCGGGACGCCCGATGGCCGAATACCTGCTCTCGCGCATGCTGTTCGCGCTGATTCCGCTGGCGGTGTCGATGATGCTCCTGATCGGCTACCTGCTGGCACTCGGAGGACTCGGCTGGACAGACCTCGTCTCGCTGCCCCTGTTGACCGCCTACGGCTCGGCGGTCGCGGTCAGCTGCTGCATCACCCTGATCGTGATGGCGACCACGAGCACGAACCTGCACAGCCTCGTCGCGATGGTGTACCTGACCTATATACCCATGGGACTGCTGACTGGCGTCAACATCGCCACGATGGCATGGGGCTGGCCGCAATGGTTGCCATTCATCGTGATGCTGGCCGTCGTGGCCGCCTTGTTCGCGATCGCGCGCATCGTGATCGGCCGGCGCTACGTGGAGACGCTACGGGCGGTGTAGGGGACTGTCACACTGTACCATTACACTCGAAACGCCAATTAAGTCCCCAAACCGTTCAAACCAGAAGGTGCATTGTGGCTCAGTCCAAACTCGATGAAGTCGTATCCCTTGCGAAGCGTCGCGGCTTCGTGTTCCCCGCCGGC
>JAIJEI010000042.1 GCA_022739095.1 Bifidobacterium sp. | reverse complement strand
CTGGACAAGGCTCGCGCCGCCGGCATCACCGTGCCGATCGAAGCGGGCATCATGCCGGTGCGCGGCGCCAAGTCGGTGCGGCGCATGGCCGAACGCAACGCCTCGCGCATTCCCGCCAAACTCGATGCACTGCTGAACAAGTGGGAGGATGACATTCAGTCGCTGCGTACCGCCGGCATCCTCTACGCTTCCGAGCAGATCGCCGACCTCGTGGCCCACGGCGTGGACGGCGTCCACCTGTATTCGATGAACCACCCCGCCACCACGCGCCGTATCTGGCGCAATGTGGAACCGTTGTTCCTCGGTACGCAAGGTTGACGCATATCGCGGCGCGGCGCATCTCAATGCGTCGCGCCGCACGTTAATCTGCTGGCGAAACCCAGAGTTCCCCCAGCGGCCGATGGGTATCATGAACGTGCAAGCCAACCAAAGCAATGGAAGGAAGTCCGTTATGTGCACCGGTGTCCGTTTCTCCGATGATGAGGGCAACACCTATTTCGGCCGTAATCTCGACTGGAGTTTCTCATATGGGGAGACCATTCTGGTCACTCCGCGCGGCTACCACTATGACACGGTGTTCGGCGCGGGCGGCAAGGCGGACCGAACGCGGTGATCGGCGTGGGCGTGGTCATGGCCGATAGGCCGATGTATTTCGACTGCGCCAATGAACATGGTCTGGCCATCGCCGGCTTGAATTTCCCCGGCTACGCCTCGTTCGTCCACGAACCGGTCGAAGGCACGGAAAACGTCGCCACGTTCGAATTTCCGCTGTGGGTGGCGCGTAATTTCGACTCCGTCGACGAGGTCGAGGAGGCGCTCAGGAACGTGACGCTCGTCTCCCAGATCGTGCCGGGACAGCAGGAGTCTCTGCTGCACTGGTTCATCGGCGACGGCAAGCGAAGCATCGTCGTCGAGCAGATGGCCGATGGCATGCATGTGCATCATGATGACGTCGATGTGCTGACCAATCAGCCGACGTTCGACTTCCACATGGAAAATCTGCGCAACTACATGTGCGTCAGCAACGAGATGGCCGAACCGACTTCATGGGGCAAGGCCTCCTTGACCGCCTGGGGTGCGGGTGTGGGCATGCATGGCATCCCGGGCGATGTGAGCTCCCCGTCCCGCTTCGTTCGTGTGGCCTACACCAACGCGCATTACCCGCAGCAGAACGATGAAGCCGCCAATGTGTCGCGCCTGTTCCACACCCTCGGCTCCGTGCAGATGGTGGACGGCATGGCGAAGATGGGCGACGGCCAGTTTGAACGCACGCTGTTCACCAGCGGATATTCGTCCAAGACCAACACCTATTACATGAACACCTATGATGACCCCGCCATCCGTTCCTACGCCATGGCCGATTACGATATGGATTCCTCGGAGCTCATCAGCGTCGCCCGATGACTCCTTCCCGGCTCATGCCCCATTCGGAAGGGCATGAGCGTATATAGTGGAATCTTATGGAATCGTCGATGTTCAAACCCAGCTCCATGGACCTCATCAGGGCAGGTCTGCAAGACCTTGACAGGGCTCGCTCCCTATTCGGCCAGCTCAAGGCCGACGCCATCGCCGATGGGCGATGCGCCGAATTGTTAGGCGTGTTGGCCTATGCGTGCGACCCCGACGTGGCGCTGGGCAATTTCGTGGATATCGTCAACGCGATGCAGTCCAGTCGGCGGGATCTGGATCGGGTCATTCCCGACGTCGGTGCCCTGCGGCGTCTGGTCACCGTGCTCGGTGCCTCCGACGCGATGGGCAAGTTCATGCGTTTCAAGCCGGAACTCGTCGAAGCCGCGTCCGTCGGCAGCGCTGACAGCCGCCTGTTCAACCGCGCACAGCGCCGAGCCCGTCTGCTCATGGAGGTCGGCGCCGATCCCGACGATCAGGCCATGCCCGTCGCCTCCAAGGATCTGGCGGAAGCGGCCACGGCGCTGCGTGCCTGTTATCGCCGGCAGCTGGCCGCCATCATCGCGCAGGACGTCATGGCGGAGGATCCGATTTGCATCCAACCGACCATCAGCCGCGAACTGTCCGACCTCGCGGACGCGGCGCTCGAAGGCGCGCTGGCCATCGCCCGTCACGGAACCGAGGGCAGCGAGCACGTGCGCTTCACCATCATCGGCATGGGCAAGCTCGGCGCACAGGAACTGAACTACGTCTCCGACGTGGACCTCATCTACGTGGTCGAACCGGCCGACAAGAACGTGGACCATCAGACGCTGATCCGCGTGGGCACCAAGATGGGCACCATGCTGCAGCGTGTCTGCCAGTCCGCCATCATGGGCGTGGCCGAGCAGCCGTTGTGGCAGATCGACGGCGGCCTGCGCCCGGAAGGCAAGGACGGCGCACTGGTGCGCGTGCTCTCCTCGCATAAGAGCTATTACGAGCAGTGGGCCGAGAACTGGGAGTTCCAGGCGTTGCTCAAGGCCCGCCCGGTGGCCGGCGACCCCGACCTCGGCCAGGCTTACATGGACATGACCCGGCCGTTCGTGTGGAGCGCGTCCAAGCGCAAGAACTTCGTCTACGACTGCCAGAAAATGCGCAAGCGCGTGGAGGATTTGATTCCCGCGCCCCTGAAGGACCGCGAAATCAAGCTCGGCCGCGGCGGCCTGCGCGATGTGGAATTCACCGTGCAGATGCTCCAGCTCGTACACGGCCGCACCGACGAATCGCTACGCACCAGCAAAACGCTCGACTCGCTGCAGCGCCTGTCCGAAGGCGGCTATGTTTCGCGCAAACAGGCCGTGCGCATGTCCCAGGACTACCGCTTCGAGCGCGTGATGGAGCATCGTCAGCAGATCTGGTCCCTGAAGCGCACGCACCTGTTCCCGGACCTCGGCCGGGCCTCGGTCGGAGGCCTCGAAAAGAAGCGCGACATCGACGTGGACGAGCTCAACCAGAACCAGGAGCTGCGCCGACTCGCCCGCGCATTCGGCCTGCACCCGGAAGAACTCGTCGACCAGTATGACGACACCCGCCGCGAAGTGCGCCACTTGCACCTCGACATCTACTATCGCCCGATGCTGCCGGTCAACGCCCAGATGGAGAACGACCAGATCGTCCTGAGCGTCGAGGCCGCGCAGGAACGATTCGAATCCATCGGCTTCGGCGACCCGGACGCCGCCATCCGCCACGTGCAGGCGCTCACCGCCGGCGTGGGGCGCGCGGCCAAAATCAACCGCATCATCCTGCCCGCCGTCTTGCAGTGGCTGGGCGAGGGCCAGAACCCGGACATGGGCCTGCTCAACTGGCGCAAACTGGAGGAGAACTTCGGCACCGAATCCGGCTGCCTCGGCTTCCTGCGCGACTCCACCTCCGCCGCCCAGCGCCTGTGCCACATCCTGTCCAACTCGCGATTCCTAGGCGACGCGCTCAACAAGTCGGTCGAATCGATCAGTTGGCTTGGCGACGACGACAATCTGCAGGCCCGCACGCGCGAGGCCTTGGACGTGCAGACCGGCTCGGCGCTGGAACGCTTCGGCTCGAACATCAACGAGTTCGCCACCTCCATGCGCGCCATGCGCCGCCACGAAATCGAACGCATCGGCCTGTCCTGGATGAGCGGTGTGATCAGCGACTCCGACAGTCTCAAAGCCATGACCGACGTGTATGACGCGATTATCGACGCTTCTCTGACTTGGGCCGTGCGCCACCAGATCGCCGCGTTTGGCGTCGAAACCGCGCCGGCCGGCATCACCGTCATCGCCATGGGCCGCTACGGCGGGCGCGAGGTCAACTTCAGCTCCGATGCGGACGCCATCCTCATCTACCGTCCGGCAGACGATGCCGACGACGGCCAGGCCAACGCTTTCGCCAAAAAGGTCGTGGAAGACCTGCGCAACATTCTGCAAGGCCCGACGACGCTGGAACCCAAGATCGAACTCGACCTGGACCTGCGCCCGGAAGGCAAGAACGGCCCGCTCGTGCGCTCCTACGCCTCCTGCGAGGAATACTACGAATCCTGGGCCTCGACCTGGGAGCGCCAGGCACTGCTGCGCGCCCGGTACGCGGCCGGCGACGCCGAACTGGCGCGAGACTTCCTGATCAACATCGCCGACCCGCTGCGCTACCCGACCACGGAACTGACTGAAGTAGAATTGCAGAACATCCGCAAGCTCAAGGCCCGCATGGAAGCCGAGCGTCTGCCGCGCGGCGTGCGCCGTGAACGGCATCTGAAGCTCGGCAAGGGCGGCTTGTCTGACGTGGAATGGACCGTGCAACTCATGCAGCTCCAGCACGCCGGCGATATCAAAGATCTGCGCGTCAACGGCACGTTGGAGGCATTGGACGTGCTGGAGGCCAAGAAGCTCATCAGCGCTATCGACGCGATTCAGCTGCGCAGGGCATGGACGTTGTGCACCGCGGCCCGCAACGGCAACTATCTGTGGAGCGGGCGCGCCAACCAGGCCGATATTCTGCCTGATGACATCTATTCGCTGGGCGGCATCGCCGTCTACCTCGGCTACGGCGCCCACCGCGGCCAGCATTTCGAGAACGACCTGCTGGCGGTGATGCGCAAATGCCGTGACGTGTGCCAGCGCCTGTTCTACGGGCAGACCGAAGGCGAGGCGACTGCGGCAACTACCGACACGGCCTCCGCCGCAACGCAGCAGCCGCAAACCGCCCCTCGCCCGCGTATGCACGTGATCGCACCGCGACTGGAACGAAATCGACGCCGCGCGCGGCGATAGACCTTTCTTGTATTGCGTTCACTACGTTCATTAGGTCGATTCATCGTTCATTAGGTCGGTCCGCCGCCGCATACCTTGTTGGAATGGCGGCATTCCAACTACAGATACGAGGGTGCAGTGACCTAATGAACGTCAAATCGACCTAATGAATGAGCTCTGGCGTTCCAAAGCAGATATCAGCTATACAGACGCAGCATATTCGTTGGATTTTTAGGTGAACACTCGGTGAATGCGGCTGTCCGAAAAATGGCGTAAGTTAGATTAGGTCACACAAGGGTGGCCACCTGAAAATCACGAGCGAAAAGGTGAGCCTTGTCTGAAGAAACGCCAATGGTCGGCAAAAGCGTCGTAACGCTGGACGGCCTGTCTACAAACCAGATTCTCGATCTGTTGCATAAGGCCGAATACATCGATTCCCACCGCAAAGAGGTTGCCCACACCTGCGATGGGCGAGTGCTGGCCACGCTGTTCTATGAGCCCTCCACCCGTACGCGCCTGAGCTTCGAGACCGCAATGCTGCGTCTCGGCGGCAAGGTCATCGGATTCGCCGGCGCGCAGCTGGCCTCCGTGACCAAGGGCGAATCCATCGCCGACACGTTGAAGACCGTGTCCAACTACGTGGACGTGGTCGCCATCCGCCACCCGAAGGAGGGCGCCGCACTGGTGGCCTCCCGCGCCGCATCCGTGCCGGTGATCAACGCCGGCGACGGCGGCCACATGCACCCCACGCAGACGCTGGCCGACCTGGCCACGCTGCAGTCGCGCTTCGGCCGCATCACCGACCTGACCGTGGGCCTGTGCGGCGACCTGACCTTCGGCCGCACCGTGCACTCCCTGATCGAGACCCTGTGCCGCTTCGGCAACGTGCGCTTCGTGCTCATCAGCCCGGACGAGCTCAAGACCCCGCAGTACGTGATCGACCGCATCAACGCCACCGACAACTGCTCCTACGTGGAAGTGCGTGACCTGGCCTCCGTGATCGGCGACCTCGACGTGCTGTACATGACCCGCGTACAGAAGGAACGCTTCTTCAACGAAGACGACTACCTGCGCCTGCGCGACACCTACATTCTCGACGAGGAGAAGCTGCAGCTCGCCAAGCCGTCCATGGCCGTGCTTCACCCGCTGCCGCGCGTCAACGAGATTGCCGTGGACGTGGACGACGACCCGCGTGCCGCCTACTTCGAACAGGTCAAGAACGGCATGCTCGTGCGCATGGCCCTCGAAAGCACCGTGGTGGGCGACGAACTGCCCGGATACGAACCGCTCAACCCCAAGGAGGTTCAGGCCTGATGGAAGTCACCAGCATTCAAAACGGCATCATCATCGACCATGTGCCTGCAGGAACCTCGCTGAAGGTTCTCGAATACCTGAAAATCGACCCGGCCAAAACCAAGTTGGCGCTCATCATGAACGCTAACTCCAAGCGTTACGGCTCCAAGGACATCATCAAAATCGAGGATGACAAGGACATCGACCTCGACGTGCTCGGCTTCGTGGCCCGCCAGGCCACCGTGGACGTGGTGCGCGGCGGCAAGATCGTCGAAAAGAAGCAGCCGAACCTGCCCGAGCACATCGTCGGCGTGATCTCCTGCGTGAACCCGCGCTGCGTGACCACCACCGAGCCCGGCATCAAGCAGATGTTCCACCTCGTGCACTCCGAACGGCTCGAATACCGCTGCGACTACTGCGACGAGGAAGCCAAACTGTGAGCATCACCCTACGCAATATCAAGGTCTGGAACACCGGCGAGGTCATCGACCTCGTGGTGCCCGGAACCGCTGCCGCCTACTTTGCCGACACCTCCGCCGTGGCTGACGGCGCCGACATCGACGCCACCGGTCTGACCGTGGCCCCCGGCTTCGAGGACCCGCACGTCCACTTCCGCGACCCCGGCCAGACCTACAAGGAATCTATGGTCTCCGGCTGCCGCGCGTCCGCATCCGGCGGATACACGAACGTGCTCATCATGCCGAACACACTGCCGGCACTGGACGGTCAGACCGTGGCCGATCCAGAGGCGACCGGTGCGAAAGAGGTCCTGGATGCCGGATTCGACAATGTCATCGACTTCCTGCAGCAGTACGACACCGCCCACGACGTGAAGCTGCCGGTTCGTTACGACCTGTGCGTGTGCGCGTCCAAGGATCGCGTCGGTCATGAGGCGAGCGACGTTGCCGACTGGCTGAAATATGTGCCCGGATTCCAGGATGACGCCAAGACGCCGGCCATGCTCACGCACCACATCACCGCGATCAGCGACGATGGTTCCGCCGTGACACCGGAGATCCTGGACCAGGTGCTGGAGAACGTCAAGGCCTCCGACCTATACCTGATCGAGCACTGCGAGCATCACGATACGGGTGCCGTGAACGAAGGCCCCGTTTCCCGCGAGCTTGGCGTGCCCGGCATTCCGGAAGACACCGAGCTCAAGATCGTGGCCCGCGATATCGAAGCGGCCCGCCGCACTGGTGTCCACGTACACTTCCAGCATGTGAGCACGGCCATCTCGTTCGAGGCGATTCGCAAGGCCAAGGCCAAAGGACTGCCGATTACCTGCGAGACCGCGCCGCACTATCTGGCGTTGAGCGACAAGGCGCTGCTCAAGTACGGCACGCTCGCCAAGATGAATCCGCCGCTGCGCTCCGAAGCGGACCGCAAAGCCACCATCGCGGCCATCGCCGACGGCACCGTGGATCTGCTGGCCACCGACCATGCGCCGCACACGTTGGCAGAGAAGGAACTCGGCTTCCTTGAGGCGCCCAACGGCATCATCGGACTGGAATGCGCGTACGGCGTGTGCCACAAGGTGCTCGTCGACGGCGGCTTCATTTCCGATGAGCGTCTGATCGAGCTCATGTCCGTGGGACCTGCCGAACTCATGGGGCATGTGCCAACCGACGTGGCCGCGCTGGTCGAGGACTACGCCGAACCCGCGCCCACCGGGGATGATCCGGATGGCGTGATTGCGGGGGAGAGCGACGCTCAGCCGCAGCGTGATGGCGTCAACCGACTGCTCGACCTGAGCCGCGTGGATGACGCTGACAATGTCGACCTCGTGGTGCTCAACACCGCTGAGGAATGGACCGTGGACCCCGAACAGTTCCACTCCAAGGCTCGTAACACCCCGTTCGGCGGCTGGCAGGTCACCGGACGCCCCCTCGCCACAATCATCGGCTCCCAGCTGATGTTCAGCCGTCTGTAGATAACACAAGGAGCAGCATGGATCGCCTGATCGAAGCGATTGACAACACTCAGAACCCTAGCGTCGTGGGCCTTGACCCCACTGAGGCGCTGGTGCCGCCGCAGGTCGTGGCGAGCTTTGCCGACGAGGTGCGTGACTCGGTCGAATCCCCGGAGGAAGTCGAATCCGCGCAGCTGGCCGTCGCCTACTTCGAATACAACCGCACGATCATCGACGCCATCGCCGACATCGTACCTGCCGTCAAACCGCAGATTGCCATGTACGAGGCGCTCGGCCCCGCCGGCGTGGACATCTACACGATGACCTGCGAATACGCGGCCCAGCAGGGCCTCTACGTGCTCGGCGACATCAAGCGTGGTGACATCGGCTCCACCGCGGCAGCCTACGCCCATCACCTGAACGGCGTGGGCGACTTCGACCCGTGGCATGAGGATGCGGTGACCGTCAACCCGTATCTCGGCACCGACGGCATTACCCCGTTCGTCGAGGCCGCCGCCGAAGCCGACAAGGACATCTTCGTGCTTGTACGCACCTCCAACCCGTCCTCCAGCGAACTGCAGATGCTCGACCTGGCCGACGGCACGAAGGTCTACGAACACGTGGCCGACCTCGTGGAAGGCTGGGGCGCCGAGACCATCGGCAGCCATGGCTACTCCCGCGTGGGTGCGGTGGTCGGCGCCACCCACCCCGAGGAAGGCAAGGCGCTGCGCGAACGCATGCCGCACACGTTCTTCCTCGTGCCTGGCTACGGCGCGCAGGGCGGCACGGCTGCAGATGTGGCCGGCATGTTCGACAAGCAGGGCAGCGGTGCCATCGTCAACTCGTCGCGCGGCATCATCGGCGCATGGAAGAAGAGCGGCAAGTACTCCGAATCCATGACCGCCGACGAGGCGCTGGACCTTGTGGCGAGCAGCGCGCGCCAGGCGGCGCTCGACATGCGCGATAATCTGCGGGTTGCCGTATATAGGTAATAGACAGTAGGAATGAAATGACATCTTTCACCCCCACCCATGATGTGGTCGCGGAGGCGACTGCGGCCGGATTCTTCCCGCCGCGCCACAACGTCGAAATCACGCAGGTTACGGAACTGACCGACCGCGTGATGCGACTGACGTTCCGCGACCCGTTCATCGCCTCCCACGCCAAGCCCGCCCAGTTCGTCAACCTGTTCACGCACGACGACTTCATGCTCATGCCGCGTCCGTTCGGCGTCAGCGAAGTCGACGGCGACGAAGTCAGCGTGATCTTCGCCGTCGTGGGCCACGGTACCGAACAGTTGGCAGGGCTGCAGGCCGGCGACACCGTCGACGTGCTCGGCCCGCTCGGCCGCGGCTTCAACCTCAAGGAAGACGCCAACTACATTCTCGTCGGCGGCGGACTCGGCGTGCCCCCGCTAATCTACGCCGCGCAAAAGCTCGCCGAACACGACGCCTCCTTTGCTACCGCCGTATTCGGCTACCGCAACGACCACTTCGCCGAGGAATACGTCTCCCGGTACGCGGACTGGTCGTGGAGCATCGACGACGCCGAAGGCAACGTGGTCGACCTGCTCAACAAACTGGAACAAGGCGACGACCTGAAGGCCTACGATCGCAAGCCGATCATCCTGTCCTGCGGACCGCTGCCGATGATGAAGGCCGTGGCCGCCTGGGCCGCCGAACGGGGCATCCCCGCGCAGCTGAGCATGGAACAGCGCATGGGCTGCGGCTACGGCACCTGCGTGCTGTGCACCATCGACACCGTGGACGGCCGACTCAAGGTCTGCTCCGACGGACCCGTGTTCACTCGCGAACAGCTCGGATGGGGGGAGTGACGATGAGCGCAAACAACCAGTCCGCGCAGGGCAGCGACAACCACATCAACCTGTACGAGCCCCACGTGTGGAAGCACCACACCAAGGTGGCCGGTCTGGAATGGAAGAATCCGGTCGGCACCGCCTCCGGCACTTTCCAG
This sequence comes from Bifidobacterium sp., assembly GCA_022739095.1. Lineage (GTDB taxonomy): Bacteria > Actinomycetota > Actinomycetes > Actinomycetales > Bifidobacteriaceae > Bifidobacterium. Next base: position 3,260 of record JAIJEI010000042.1, on the reverse strand, counting down.
TACGCCGCCGTCCGCTGGTTCTATGACGTCAGCCAGCTCGGCGCCGTATGCACCAAGGGCGTCTCGCCCGTGCCGTGGGAAGGCAATCCCTCGCCGCGCACCGCCGAATCGCCGGCCGCGAACATCAACGCCGTGGGCCTGCAGAACCCCGGCGTCGACCACTATCTGGCAGAAGACCTGCCCAAGCTCAAGGCCGCGGGCGCGTTCGTCATTTCCAATGTCGCCGGACATTGCGACGACGATTACGCGGCGGTCGTGGAAAAGCTCGCAGACTCTGACGCAGACATGCTGGAAATCAACGTCAGCTGCCCGAACGTCTCCGCCGGCGGCATGAGCGTGGGCACCGACCCGGTGGCCCTCGCCAACCTCATGGACCGGCTGCGTCCGATGACCGACAAGCCGATGATCGTCAAACTTACACCGAACGTCACCGACATCACCGTACCGGCGCGCGCGGCCGTGGAACATGGCGCCGATGCGTTGAGCATGATCAACACGCTCAAAGGCATGCGCATCAACATTCGCACCGGCCAGCCGATTATCGCCAACGTCACCGGCGGCGTATCCGGCCCGGCCGTGCTGCCGGTCGGCCTGGCAGCCGTCTACCGGGTGCGCACCGCACTGCCGGAGATTCCGATCATTGGCCTCGGCGGCATCGACAGCGGCGAGAAGGCGCTCGAATACCTGTACGCCGGCGCGAACGCCGTCGAAGTGGGTGCGGCCGCGCTCTTCGACCCGGTGGCCCCGCTGCGCGTCGCCCGCGAACTCGACGACCTGTTGGACAGCCGTCCCGAACTCGCTGCTAAACTGGCCACAGGACAGACCTGGAGGTAAGGAACATCATGGCAGAAACACTCGCACATCGCTTCACTGAATTCCTGTTGGAATCCAACGCGCTGAAGTTCGGCGACTTCACGCTGAAGTCCGGCCGCAAGAGCCCGTACTTCATCAACGCCGGCGCCTTCGACGACGGCAAGAAGATCGCCACGCTCGGCGCGTTCTACGCCGAAAATATCAGCCAGGCCATCGTGCACAACACGATTCCGTGCAACATCGACACCGTGTTCGGTCCCGCCTACAAGGGCATTCCGCTGGCCGTGTCCACCGCGATCGCACTGACCGCCGGCCACAACATGACCGTCGGCTACACCTTTGACCGCAAGGAGAAGAAGGACCACGGCGACGGCGGCTGGATGGTCGGCACCCCGCTGACCGACGGCATGAAGGTGCTGCTCGTGGACGACGTGATGACCGCCGGCACCGCCGTGCGCGAAGTCATCCCCAAGCTCAAGGCCGAGGCGAACGTGGAAGTCGTGGGTCTGGTGCTTTCCGTGGATCGCATGGAGAAGACCAAGGACTCCGACCTGTCCGCCGTCAAGGCCGTGGAAGCCGAGTTCGGTTTCCCGGTGCTTGCCATCGCCAACGTACGTGAGATCTTCGACGCCGCCGCCAAGATGAAGAATCCCGACGGCACCCCGCTGCTCAGCCATGACATCCAGCAGCGCGCCGCCGCCTACCTTGAGGAATACGGTGCCTGATCGTCTTCAATCTAAAACCAAAAGCGGGCTTGCGAGCTCGCTTTTTTATTACGATTCATGAACGGCAGCACCATATTAAGGCAAAAGCTTTGGCAAGGAGCGTGCTATGAACTGGTTAGTTGGTATAGGGCTGTTTGCGCTCGAGGGGATATGCAGTTACTTCGGCATCGAGCATCATCTGGACAGCAAAGCGAACAAGTTGTCGCAAGGTAATGAAGAAGACCGCCGAGATGCTGTCGAATTACGTGATATCGCCGCCAAAATCGATCACGGCAAGTATTACCCGATGCTGTAACAGGCAATCCGGGCCTAAATTGATGCTATCTCCGTTTCGAGGGGCTGATGTCGTGGTTTCCAGAGATCTACTTCCGTTTCGAGGGGCTGATGCCCAAGTAGAAGAAGCATGAAAATGGCGGAATGACGTTGGTGTGATGCCGCTCATACTCGGGATATGACGGATGAACAGCCCCTTGAAACGGAGATAGATGTCTCTAGAAGACCAAATCAGCCCCTTGAAAGCGAGATAGGGCTCTAAACTTCGGAATCGACTCGCCCGTGGTGAAAACCGCGCGGCGTAGAATTGCCGTAGGTTCGTTTCGCTCGGATACATCGAACAAGGAAGGCCGTTATGGGGAACATCACCGAAGATATTCGGCAACATTTCGACACTTTCGCCGAACTGCCGTTCACCGAGGCGGACAGCCTCGCTTTGTCCCAGTTGGCCTACGCACGTATGCCGGATAACGTGCCGCGCTACCACGAGAATGCAGAGACTGCCGATGGCATGATCTCCACGGTTCCGGTTCACGATTTGCTGCGTGCTGAGTGCTATGACGACATGTTCGGCAAGGTGTGGTCGCCGCAGATGAATGTCGATCTGTAGCGTGCGATGAGCGAGAGTCCTCGCTGGAGGAACCTGCGTGTGGGCGCATACGTGGACGAATTCGACGCCGAAACCACCAAGCAGTTTTCAGCCTGCATCTTCGAACTGGGCGACGGCACACTATATGTGGCTTTCCGTGGTACCGACAGCTCAATCGTCGGATGGAAAGAGGACTTCATGATGGCGTTCCGCCGCCCGGTCGCCTCGCAGGAGGCCGCCGCGCGTTATCTGACCGAGCTGGCTGGCCATTGGGCCGGGCCGATTATGGTCGGCGGCCATTCCAAAGGCGGCAATCTGGCGGTGTATGCGGCGGCCAATGTGCCTAGCGAGATTCAGGAACGTATCGCGGTCGTATATTCGCACGATGGACCTGGATTCGATGTGGCGTTCTTCGATGAAGACGGGTACGTACGCATTGCGTCGAAGATCCATAAATCGGTACCGGGCTCGTCGATTATCGGCATGCTGTTTGAGACTCGTGAGCATGTGGAAGACGGCCATACGGTGGTCAGCAGCGATGGAACCAGCATCATGCAGCATTTCGCATTGCACTGGCAAGTCGATCATGGCCAATTCGTACAGGCTAATGGACTGACAAGTAGCGCGCAATACTTAGCACGCACGATCAACGGATGGATGGCAAAATACGACGACGAGCATCGCCGCAAGTTCATCGAAAACCTGTTTGCCATCTTCGAGGCTGGCGGATACGACACATTCGGCGACCTCGCTTCGCATTTGACACAGTCACTGCCGATTATGCTCGCCGCGGCCCGCAACATTGATGTCGAAGATCGCGACGTGATGATTGAAGTGCTCAAAGGCTTCGCCGCGACAGC
>JAIJEI010000247.1 GCA_022739095.1 Bifidobacterium sp. | reverse complement strand
GTGGTGTTCATCGTGCCGCCGCAGCGCGGCCGCAATGTGTTGCACGCCAAGGTGATCTCCGGTATCGAGGAGGTCAAGGCTCGTGGCGCGTACATCATCGCCGTGGCCGAGCAGGGCGACCCGGATGTGGAACGGTACGCTGACGTGGTGTTCTGGCGCCCCGCCTGCCCAACGCTGATGAGCCCGCTGGTTGACGTGGTGCCGCTGCAGCTGTTCGCCATGGACATGGCAAAGCTCAAGGGCTACGACGTGGACAAGCCCCGCAACCTCGCCAAGTCCGTGACCGTTGAGTAATCCACATCGGTATGTGATTGACGAGCCTCATATTCCGTTTGAGATGGACGTGCTGTATGAGGACGAGCGGATCATCGTGGTGGACAAGCCGCATTTTCTGGCCACCATGCCGCGCGGCATGTGGTATCGGCAGACCGCGCTGATCCGATTGCGTGAGCGGCTGGGGGAGCCGGACATCACGCCGGCGCATCGTTTGGACCGCATGACCGCCGGCGTATTGGTGTTCGTGCGGGATCCGGCCTGCCGCGGCGCGTATCAGATGCTGTTCCAGAACCGGCAGGCCGTCAAGATCTATGAATGCCTGGCGCCCTGCCGGCCGATCAGCCGCCCGCGATTCGGCACGATCATGCAGGTCGAGCCGCCACGCCCGTTCCCATTGCTGCGTCGATCGCACATCACCAAGGAGCGTGGCACGTTGGCCGCATTCGAGGAACCGGGTTTGGCCAACGCCGAAACCCTCATCGAGCTCGGCGACCTCTGTTTCCCTCCCGCTGGCGGGAGGCGGCGCGAAGCGCCGGAGGGTGGTCCCCATCCGGGAAATCACCCCATCTGCCGCTACACACTCCACCCGCGCACCGGCAAAACCCACCAATTGCGCGTCCACATGAATTCGCTCGGCCTGCCCATCGTGGGCGACGACTTCTACCCGCGCATCCAGACGCGCCCCTACGACGATTTCAGCCAACCATTGCAGTTGGTAGCACGCATGCTGCGATTCACCGACCCAATAACAGGCGAGAAGCGCGAATTCGTTTCCCGTCAGGCGCTTCAAGCCTAATTGTCAGTGGTGTCACCATTCATAGAGTTCGACGGGCTGCGGGGTTTTGCGGACATCCAGCGACAAGCCAAGCTCAGTCAGGGCGCTGAGAATGGTGGAGAATCCGGGATTGGGGACTCGGGCGTGTTCAAATTCGATCAGCCAGCGACGTGACACACCCAGCCGTTGGGCCATGTCGGTCTGACTAATGCCCTGGCGTTGCCTTTCATCCTTGATAAGCCGCGCGTATTCGGCGATATCCATGACAATCATGTGCAAAATATATCACAGTATAGTAGAGTGCGCAATATTCTGCACATAGTTGGAAATGTGTAGAATATTGCACAACCGAGTCGATTGGTCGGTGCGGAATTGCCTATGGATCACTGGCAGGTACCAGTGGATGCCAGCACATGCCGCTCGTCAGCTGATGTCGCTCACGGAACCGCGTTCGATCAGTTCCGGCGGGATTACGGTTTTGACGCCGACCGCGGGCGCGGTTTTCGGCGGCGCGCGAGGTGGACGGTCCGGCGATGTGGTAGACGGTCTTGTGCCCCTTGCTCATCAGGTAATCGACGATAGCGGTCGAGCAGCCATACTGGTCGGCGTCAACGGTGGGGCAGTAGTCGGCGGCGGATTCGCAGATGAGCACGACTGGAAGTTCTCACGGAGGCTTGTATCCGACGAAATCGGAGATGCGTTCCTCCAGCACTGCGATGACACCATCCACCGGCTGACGCTGATGCAACACGGTACTCAACATGATTGGACAATGTTACAAATGGTGTCATCCCAACAAAGGCTCAGAACCCGAAGCACCACATCCAGTCCTCAATCACTACTAACAACGAAGGAGGCACCTATGCAGATATTCGCATTGTTGAGAATTGTGCAGGTGCCTCCTTGTGTGTCTGTGCAACGTGAGATATTTAATCCCGCAGACGCAGATTGTCGATAAAATTCAATAAAGGAACTGAATCATCATGGAACGTAGAGAGTTCAAGTGGCCGCAGCCACTTGCGGGCAACAAGCCCCGCATCTGGTACGGCGGCGATTACAACCCCGACCAATGGCCTGAGGAAGTGTGGGACGAAGA
>JAIJEI010000246.1 GCA_022739095.1 Bifidobacterium sp. | reverse complement strand
CGGCGATCAGTCGAGACCGGAGAGCTTGTTGATCAGCTCCGGGTCACGCGTCGCACCCTTGTCGGCCGAGCGGGCGAAGGCGGCGTACGCCTTCAGCGCCTGGGAGACGTGACGGTTGCGGTGAGCCACGTAGCCGTCGCCAGCCTCGAGTTCGCGACGACGCTCGTCCAGCTGCTCGTCGGTCAGTTCGACGTTCACGGAACGGGCTTCGATGTCAATATCGATGATGTCGCCGTTCTTGATGAGCGCCACCGGGCCCTTGTTGGCAGCCTCAGGAGCCATGTGACCAATGGCCAGACCGGAGGAACCGCCGGAGTAGCGGCCGTCGGTGAGCATGGCGACCTGCTTGCCGATGCCCTTGCCCTTGACGAATGAGGTCGGATACAGCATCTCCTGCATACCCGGGCCGCCCTTCGGGCCCTCGTAACGGATTACAAGCGCCATACCGGGCTTCAGGGTGTCGTTCAGAATGACCTCGATGGCCTGCTCCTGGGAGTCGACCACCAGGGCCGGTCCGCGGAACTTCCAGATCTCCGGCGGAACACCGGCGGTCTTGACCACGCAGCCGTCGGGAGCTAGGTTGCCGCGCAGCACGGCGAGGCCGCCTTCGTGGATCTCCGGGTGGTTGATGTCGTGGATGGCACCGTTGGTGCGGTCGCGGTCGAGCGAGTCGAACAGGGTGGTGTGGGTCCAAGGTTCCGGGGAGATGATGTGGCCAGGAGCGGCCTTGTACATCTTCTGGGCTTCCTCGGTGCAGGTGGGGCGCATGATGTCCCAATCGGCCAGCTTGGCTTCCAGCGTCGGGTAGTCGATGGAATGCACGTTGGTGTGCAGCTTACCGGCACGGTCGAGCTCGCCGAGGATGCCGGTGATGCCGCCGGCGCGGTGCACGTCGGAGATCTCCCACTTGCCGGACGGCGAGGCCTTGCAGATGCACGGCACGGTGTGGGAAATGCGCTCGATGTCGTCCAGGGTGAAGTCCACGTCGGCGGACTGGGCCATGGCGAGGATGTGCAGCACGGTGTTGGTGGAACCGCCCATGGCTACATCCATGGTCATGGCGTTTTCAAAGGCTTCCTTGGTGGCGATGGAGCGCGGCAGCACGGAATCGTCGGAATCGTCGTAGTACTGGTGGGCGATCTTGACGACCTGCTGGGCGGCACGCTTGAACAGGTCCTTGCGGTAGGAGTGGGAGGCGAGGATGGTGCCGTTGCCGGGCAGGGCCAAGCCGATGGCCTCAGTCAGGCAGTTCATCGAGTTGGCGGTGAACATACCGGCGCAGGAGCCGCAGGTCGGGCAGACGGTCTTCTCATAGTTGAGCAGTTCCTCATCGGAGACGCTGTCGTCGGCGGTGGCGTACATCACGTCGATAAGGTCGGTGCTCTTGACGGTGCCGTCGGCGAGCACCGTGGTGCCGGCCTCCATCGGACCACCGGAGACGAACACGGTCGGAATGTTGAGGCGCAGGGCTGCCATCAGCATGCCCGGCACGACCTTGTCGCAGTTCGGGATGCAGATGAGGGCGTCGGCACAGTGCGCGTTGCACTGGTATTCGACGGTGTCGGCGATGATGTCGCGGGAAGGCAGGGAGTAGAGCATGCCAGTGTGGCCCATGGCGATGCCGTCGTCCACGGCCATCGTGTTGAACTCGCGCGGAATGCCGCCGGCTTCCTTGATAGCCTCGGAAACGATGCGGCCGACCTTGTTGAGGTGAACGTGGCCGGGCAGGAACTCATCGAACGAGTTGGCGATGGCGATGATGGGCTTCTTGCCCATGTCGTCTCCGCTGACGCCCGCAGCACGGTAGAGGGCTCGGGCGCCTGCAAAGACGCGCCCTGACATAATTTTTGCAGATCGCATTTCAGTCATGGTCCTATTCAAGCCCTCGCGAGGGACACGCCGCTTGTCAAGAGCCGAATAATGAAATTTGCAAAAACGTAACGCTTCTCACACATATTTTTTTGGAATACATTCCTCTAGCGAGAGTCCGGTAGAGTTCCGGCAGAAGTCCCCCCAAACGGGTATACTTGCTTCGGCTAAGATAGATTTTCCAATGTCTGGAGATAAGAACAATGGCTTTTGGTACTGACCCGACACCCGACGGTCTTGCGAACCCGCCGATCGACGACCTGATGAAGCACGCCGATTCCAAGTACG